>JBEHYP010000008.1:0-54719 GCA_048498115.1 Bacteroidota bacterium
TACTATACAGCCCAATATCTCACCCTCCCCCCAAAAAAAACTCCCCCCAAACTTCCAAAAACACATATCTTAGCAAACAGCCATACAACATTAACCAACTATAACCAACACCCCATGAACATAAAAATAAAAGGCTTGAAGCTTCGCGTAAACGATGGCAGGGAAATATACATTATTATGAGCGCCATCCTCAGGAGGGAAAACAAGGTTGACCGCAACCGTGAGCACCTGTGGACCATCAGCCTCAACACTGCCAACAAAATACTCAACATTGAGCTGGTAAGCATGGGCAGTATTAAAAGCACGATAGCAGAACCGATGGAAATTTTCAGCATTCCCCTGCAAAAGCGTGCAGTATCGTTGATACTGGTGCACAACCACCCATCAGACACGATGAAGCCTTCTGTAATGGATAAAGACATTACCGACCGGCTCATACAATGCGGCCTTATGCTGCAGGTGCCGGTGTACGACCATGTAATAATCGGAAAAGACACTTACTACAGCTTTAGGGAAAGCGGCCTGCTGGAAGAACTGGAAAAGAGCACCAAATATGTGCCCCACTTTATTTTAAAGGAAAGAATGCAGAAGCGGATGGCTCAAGCGATGATAAAAAAAGGGTATAGCGTAAAAGAAATAATGGAATTAACCGAACTTACTAAAAAGGTGATTACTGGGTTAAAACCAGCAGAGGATTAACATATTGCCGGGCAAGCTGTCCTTAGCTGCTACACACGCCATATTGCTAACGGCACGCCTGGCTGCCTTAGTTAAACTCTTCCCAACTAATTGAAAATCAAAAAACGCCGCCTCAAACAATCAATATTTGCAGCCAAACAATGAGCAGTTGCACTGCCGCAATTACAGCTTGCATGACAACAATGTACTTCCGCACTCAAACAATCGCCAGCTACGCTTAAACAATGAGCAGCTGCAGCCAAACAATCAGCAGCTGCACTGCCGCAATTACAGCTTACATGACAGCAATGTACTTCCGCACTCAAACAATCGCCAGCTACGCTTAAACAATGAGCAGCCGCAGCCAAACAATCAGCAGCCGCACCCAAACAATCTTGTGCAATAAAAATACTTCCCTCTGCCTGCGTTCGGGAACACACAAAACAAAACAGGCTTAATTCATCTGCAACGCATTCCTGTGCATCCAACGCAGGCAAAAAGAAATCAAAATTTATTAGAACAACTTTATCCCGGAAAAAAAGCTCGCAAAGCTGGTATTATCCCCAAGCAAAGTAAAGCTGTTTGCACCGGTTTGTGTTAGCTTATAAACAACCTGCACATTTGCCCCCACCGAAAGGTTCATTGTCTTTGTATACGTAAGCGATTGCTCCCAGCTATCGCTTACTCCCGGTGTGATATGGAAAAATTCACCGCCAACAGCAATATTGCCATTTACCCTAAAACCAACTGATGAATAAATCGGGTTGGTGCTGCCTGTAGCGCCAAACTCTATACGTACAGTAAACTGGTACAGCCCATCAGCCGGGGCTATAAACAATCCTTCCCCATCATTAAAACTGCTTCCGAATTGGTACTCAGTAACCAAACCACTAAGTGTATGATAAATGTCCGGTGTGGCACCTGTCTGGCCGCTCAAATAAGCCGAAAAAGCAACAGGGGCTGATGCACCGGCAGGTGTTTGCCAGGTAGCATTGCCGTTAGCATCGCTGGTAAGTACTTTGCCGGCGCCTTCGCCTATGCCGGTCATGGTTATTGGCCCCGCGGTATTAAGTGCCTGTGCCCCGCCTGTGCCAACAAACCTGCCGCCCCATGCGCCTGCTGTGCTGGTGGCGCCATACACCCCGGCGCTGGCGGTTTTGGTAGTAGAGCCTGCCACGCCATGCCCGCCGCTGCTGAACCCTTGTATACCGGCGCCTGCCACATAATTAAGCGCAGCATTGCCCGGATTATTATACCCCAATATGCCTATACCGTCTGTACTATTAGCATTGCCCACTACGCCTACGCTAACGCCGGTGCCTACTACACCCGGGGCAAAACGTGAGTTAACAAGGGAATTTCCTTTTACGGCAGCCTGGTCAGGTTGTGCGTCATTAAAAAAATAGCCGGTGCCGTTTACCGCCAATTTATATAGTGGCGTAATATAACCAATACCAACATTGCCGTCGCTGTTGATGGTCATGCTTTCCTTCATTTCGTTTGCGCCAAAGCCCGGCGCCATAGTATAAAAGCCAATACGTGCTGTGCTGGCACTGGTGCCAATGGTGCGGATGCCACCTGTATAAAAAGAGCCGTTCTTAAAAAGCATGCCTACGCTTTTACCTGCACCGGCGCCAAGGGCGGTTGGAGACTCGAGTGTAAGCAAGGTAGTATCTGCTGCACCTTTTATATGCAGGCGTGTTTCAGGTGTACTTGTATTGATTCCTGCATTTTGTGCAGATACACTGGTAGCGAATAAAACAGCAATGGGCAGTAAATAAAATTTCATGTGGTTTTAGTTTTTGATTAATCTATATTTTTTTAATTGATGCCATGGGTACAGAAATTCTGCCCGGGGCGCAAATTTAAGTAAGGGGGTTATCATTCGAACACATTTTATTTTTACTGTCGGTTATATGGCAGCATTGTTAACTTTAAATTCAACCTATCCGCAAATGAAAAAAAGATGCCTGCTACATTCATTGCAGATTATTAAGTGTACCGGGGTTATGTATATTTACATGTTATAGGTAAGTCAGTAGACACACTCTTATGAAACATACATTTCTATTATTGTTCATCGTCCTTTTCTTTGCAAATTGTAAGGACAATGCTAAAAACTTAGAGCACCCCATAAAAAAAGAAGGGGAAATAGACACAGCAAAAAATGATTTATGGGGAGTAATACAAATAAAATCATGGGCACAAACTCCAGCAATTAACGGAAGAGTAGCAACAATAGAAGATGTAAATAATGGCTTGGCAGTATATTCAAGTGAAAATGACCAGGCTAAACCTTACGATATACTTCTCCCAAAACTTGCATATTTAAATGACTTGGATACGAATAAAAAAGAAATTGTTGTAGTGATTCAAGTTGAAATAACATCGAAAGGAGAAATCGCCGGTTATCGAAATTTAAATGGAGGGAATGGTATTTGTTTGCTATCAGAGTTAAAGTTTCTTAACGAAGAACAAATAAAACAGGTTACTGCAAACTAACAGTATGATTGACCTACCTATAACATGGGGTTTTGTGCAAGTGGGGCTGGACAATTTAACTTCAGCTAAGTGCAAAGCCGGGCTTTGGTTCGGGCAAACTTTGTTGGGCTTTTGTAATTAACTTCATCATCATTAACTTAATCAGCAGCGGTCGCGGGCGGACACAACAATATCTCCCACCTGCACAAAGCCCTGCACGTTAGCGGTCAGGCCATAACACCCGCAATTTTTTACGAAACACAGTATCATTAATGACCGGGAGAAACTTTACACCTTTTCCAATCCTGTCAACCGAAAGGCTAACGCTCAGGCAACTATCAATTGATGACCGGCAAAACATCTTTGCGTTGCGTTCCAACAAAGAAATAAACAAATACCTTGATAGGCAGGCAAGCAAAACAATTGAAGACGCTGTCAGCTTTATCAACAACATTAATGACAACACTAAAAAAAACAGCTCCATTTACTGGGTAATAACTCTGACAAAAACAAAAACATTTGCCGGCACAATTTGCTTATTTGATTTTTCAAGCGAAAAAAGCAGTTGCGAAATTGGGTATGAGCTTATGACAAAATTCCAGGGACAGGGCATAATGAAAGAAGCGGCTGAAAAAGTTATTGACTATGCTTTTCAGGTATTGCAATTTCAAAAAATAATAGCCTTTACTCACAGCGGCAACCAGCAATCCATTAAACTATTAATGAAATTAAACTTTAAAAAATCCGCAGAAGCAGGCAAAAAAAACCCCGGCTTTAGCATCTTTACCTTAACACACTCAAATTGAAAAAAAGCCTGGAGCAACAATAAGGAAATATACATCATTACGAAGCCATCAAGTCCCCTCAGCGCCTTATATTTACAGCACAATCTCAAACACCCATGGCAAAGCAAAATAAAAGGGAGTTATCCTCTTCACAACAAAAACAACTGCTCGGCACCTTAAAAACCCGTTTTGAAAAAAACAGCAACCGCCACAAAGGCCTTGAATGGGCTGCCGTGCAAAAAAAGCTGGAAGCCGGTCCCGCCAAACTATGGTCGCTCAATGCCATGGAAGAAACCGGCGGCGAACCGGATGTGGTGGGCTACGATAAAAAAACAGGCGAATACATTTTTTATGACTGCGCTGCAGAAAGTCCTGCCGGCCGCAGGAGCCTTTGCTACGACCGCAAAGCGCTGGAAGAAAGAAAAGAGCACAAACCCAAAGACAGTGCTGTTGATATGGCAGCAGCCATCGGCATTGAGCTTTTAACGGAAGAAGAATACCGTGCCTTGCAGCAACTGGGAAGCTTTGATACTAAAACATCCAGCTGGATAAAAACACCTGCTGACATCAGGAAGCTCGGCGGCGCTGTCTTCTGCGACCGCCGCTACAATACAATATTCCTGTACCACAATGGCGCAGAATCTTACTATGCAGCACGGGGATTTCGTGGCTCACTCAGGGTTTAAATATCCTAACCACAAAGAGCACAAAGAAAAAAATCACAAAGGCCACAAAGAATATTTGCCTTGCGAACTTTGTGCAGAATCTTTATATCCTTTATGGTCTAAAAACTCTTTCTCTGTGAACCCGATAGCTATCGGGTTTGTGAAAACCTTTGTGTCCTTTGTGGTTTAAATCCTCTTTCAATTCAACCGCATCCTGTACTTATCCCTGTAATCCTTCGGTGTAAGCCCGGTAAAAGACTTAAAAAGCTGCCGGAAATTCTTGAGGTCGCTGTAGCCGGACGACACCATAATGTCGGTGATATCTTTATTGGTAGTTTCCAGCAGGTTCTTTGCCATCTCAATCTTGGTTCTTTGCAGGTAGCGGATAGGCGTCATGCCCGTAGCCTGTTTAAAGCGGCGGATGATATTGCGGCGGCTGGAGGGTGCTTTCTCCAGCGCATCTTCCACGTTCTTTATCGTATCAAAATGCTGGTTAATATCAAGCTGTATGGTGCGTACCAATTCATCCTGGTGGTTGAGCGCCGGTTTAAAATAATCAAAATGCAGCTGGTTATTCCTGTCCATATCAATGGCAAAGGTTTTAGCCACGCGGATGGCCATTTCCCTCCCGCAATACTTTTGTATCAGCATCAGCTTCATATGGAAGCTGCTGGTGGCGCCGCCGCTGGTGTACACATTTTCGCTTTGCGTTAAAATAGCATGCGGCTGCAGCTTTACTTCCGGAAAGGCCTGTGCAAACTTATCAGATGCTTCTATATGGGTGGTGGCTTCCCGCCCGTTAAGCAGTCCGCTGGCAGCTAACAAAAAAGAGCCTGTGCACAGGCTTACAATGGATGCGCCGCCATTATACTGCTGCAGCAGGAACGGGATGCAGCAATAATTATCCTTAATCTTTTCTTCAATGCTTACCGAGCCAAAAGCAGGCACAAAAAGCAGCCCGGTTTTTTCTTTATAGGCATCAATAATATAAAAGGGATACTGCCTAAAGCTTTCGGGAAAATTGCCTTCATCACTGCCCAGCAGCCGGATATCAAAAAACTTTTCCTTCCCGTCTTCCTCATAAAAGCGGTTCACCGTTTCAAAAACATCAACGATGGCGGCAAGGCTCAGCAGGCGATGCCCCTTTGTTAATAAAATGGAAAGAACCATACAATATGCTTTTCCGGTAGTATACCAGTCTGAATTTTTACCGCTAAGGCACAAAGACGCAAAGGATACTTAGCGGCTTAGCGTCTTTGCGGTGATATTATTGACCGGATTTTGAAACTAGTACACTACCACTTTTCCCAAAAATAAATAATTGTCGCAAAATCCCCCGTAAAATGGCGAAATGCGCCATCCTTTCTCCAAAACTTAGCCCTACTTTTGAGCAACAAAACGATTGACATGAAAATAATAAAAATCATCCTGAAGACCATTGTAGCGTTGGTGGTGCTGGTATTGGTAGTAGCTTTATTTGCCCCTAAAAAATGCGACAGCGAAAAACAAATTGTAATCAACAAGCCCCGCAGTGAAGTATTTAATTATATTAAATACATAAAGAACCAGGACAACTTTGGTGTGTGGCAGCTCAGCGACCCCGGCATGAAAAAAACGTACGAAGGCACAGACGGGCAGGTAGGCTTTAAGTACAGCTGGGACAGCAAGAAGCTGGGCAAAGGCTCACAGACCATTACCAAGATAACAGATGGTGAAGCAATAGAAACATCACTGGACTTCGGCTTTGGCGACCCGGCAAAAGGATACTTTAATGTAAAAGATGCAGGGCCTAACCAAACAACCGTTACATGGGGTATAGCGGGCAAATCGCCCTACCCTTTCAATATCATGAACCTGTTCGTGGATATGGGCAAAGACTTTGAAAAAGGATTGCAGAACCTGAAAGGCGTTTTGGAGAAATAAGAATATTCTTAGCCACAGATTTCACGGATTAGCACAGAAAAATAATAAGTTTCGCTTGTTCGTGTGATTGGCGAAACCCGATAGCTATCGGGTCGTGGCCAAAAAAATCTGTGTGCATCTGTTATCTGTGTGCATCTGTGGAATCTGTGGCTACCCTAAATTAATGGCACTATTCGTTAACGATTAAATAATTAAAAAATAACAACCATGACACTCAATCCATATTTAAACTTTGACGGTAATGCCGAAGAAGCTTTCCGCTTTTATCAATCGGTATTTGGCGGGGAATTGATGATTCAAAAAATGTCAGCCGCCCCCGGAACAGAAAACCTGCCCGAAGCAGAAAAGAACCGCACCATGCATGTGTCATTACCTGTCGGCAACGGGCAATCCCTCATGGCCTCCGACATTGTTCCTTCCATGGGTCATGTGCTGCACGTAGGCAACAATAATTATATTTCTATCTCCCCCGGTAGCCGTGCAGAGGCAGACAAATTGTTCAACGGTCTTTCTGCAGGCGGCACTGTTGAAATACCGATGGCCGATATGTTCTGGGGCGATTACTTCGGCTCTTTTACAGACAAATTCGGCGTAAGGTGGATGATTAACTTTCACAATCCAAAATAATATGCTTACGTCCATCAATCCCAAACTGCCCATGCGCAACAAAGCAGCTACAAGGCACTTTTATATCAACCAACTGGGCTTTCATGAATTTGGCAGCGCCGATTATGATGGCTACCTGATGGTGGAAAAAGAAAACATTCAAATTCACTTCTTTGAATTCAAAGAACTTGATCCGAAAGAAAACTACGGGCAGGTATACATCCGCACCAATGACATTGAAAGCTGGTACCGGTATATAAAAGATAAAAATATCAACAGCACCAGCCTGGAACAAAAGCCCTGGGGTCAAATGGAATTTTCTGTTTGGGATCCTGATAATAACCTGCTCACATTCGGGCAGCAATTGGCTTAATGATTGTGTAGGATATAAAAAAATAACAATGGAACTTATTGCCAAAGCCACTATACAAATTCAAAAACCGGTACAGCAAGTTTTTGAAGCTGTTGTCAACCCGGGTATAATGACGCATTACTTTATTTCAGAAAGCACCGGCAGGATGGAAGAAGGCAGGGAACTGGTTTGGAAATTTCCTGAATTCCCTGCTATTGAATGCCCGGTGAAAGACATTAAAATTGAACCCAACCGCTCCGTGTCTTTTGTGTGGGATGTGCAGACGGTTGTCAGTATTCAACTGGAAGAACAGCCCGGCCCGTCAACAGTGGTGAGGATAGCCGAGGATGGCAAAGCCAATGATGAAGAAGGCCTGAAATGGCTGGTGCGCAATACCGAAGGCTGGGCAAACTTTCTTGCCTGCATGAAAGCTTACCTCGAATATGGCATTCATTTAAGAAAAGGCGCTTTTGAATTTATGAAACAACAATAAAGCATAGCCATGAATTTTTCTGCCACCGGCAGAGACAAAAAAATTAAAACGATGCAAAAATCAATCTATCCCTGCCTTTGGTTTGACAGCAATGCAAAGGAAGCGGCAAACTTTTACTGTTCTGTTTTTAATGATGCAAAGATTTTACAGGACACACCAATAGTGACAACCTTTGAAATAAACGGTGTAAAATTTATGGCCCTGAACGGCGGGCCTAAATACCAGGTAAGCCCCGCTGTTTCTTACTACGTGTACTGCGGCAGCGATACAGAAATCACCAGGCTTTACAACACCTTATCAGAAAGCGGAAAAATAATGATGCCGCTGGATAAATACGACTGGTCGCCAAAATATGCATGGGTGGCTGATAAATTTGGCGTTAACTGGCAGCTGGATATTAAGGATAACACCGGGCAGCACATTGTGCCCTGCCTGCTTTTTGCCAATGAAAAAAATGCAAGGGTAAAGGAAGCGCTTACACATTACACTGCTGTTTTTGAAAACAGCCAAATACTGGTGGAAGCGCCTTACCCACCCGGCTCAGGCTTGCCTGAAGGTTCATTATTGTTCACTCAATTCAAGCTAAGGGATTTTACATTCAATGCCATGAGCAGCACGGGAAAACATGATTTTGATTTTACGTTCGGCAATTCTTTCGTGGTGGAATGCGATACACAGGAACAGATAGACCATTACTGGAACAAGCTTACCGAAGGCGGCGAAGAAAGCATGTGCGGCTGGCTGAAAGATAAATTTGGCGTGGCATGGCAAATTGTACCAACCGTTTTAAGCCAGCTGATGAACGATCCTGAAAAAGCGCCGAAAGTGACACAGGCATTTTTGCAAATGAAAAAATTTGATATCGCCGCTTTATTGAAGGCGTAACGTATGCGCTGTTGAAATGCTGCTGCGTGGCTTCGCAGAAGCGGTATAATAGTATCAGTTAAAATTGTTGACAGCCCTGTAGGGGCGGCATATTGGTAGAGCCGGTAAAAATTATAACCAAAGCCCCGTAGGGGCGGCAGGTAATACCTCAATGGACAACAGGCCAAGCAAAAATTAAGTATGATAACCTCCAAAGCAAAAACTGTTGACGAATACGTAAAGGGTTTTCCAAAAGAAGTGCAGCATAAGTTAAAGCTTATCCGTACTGCTATACAAAAAGCAGCGCCGGATGCAGAAGAAAGCATCAGCTATGCCATGCCTGCTTACAAGCTGAACAAAAAGCCGCTGGTATATTTTGCAGGATACGAAAAACACATCGGCTTTTACGCCACGCCGTCGGGGCATTCAAAATTTTCAAAAGAACTTTCAAAATACAAACAGGGCAAAGGCTCGGTTCAATTCCCGTTAAACAAGCCACTACCATTGGAATTAATTGAAAACATAGTAAAGTTTAAAGCAAAAGAGAATATCAAAAAAACTGTTTCACCTGCAAAAGAAAATATGGTAACAGCAAATAAGGACATACAGGCTTACAACAATTCGCTTTCCGGCGAAGACAAAGCTATTTGTGATTTGTTGGCAAAAGAAATCGATGCCGGCCTGCCCAAAGCAGAAAATAAAATATGGCATGCACACCCTGTGTGGTTTCTGGATGGCAATCCCATAGCAGGTTACGACAAATTAAAAAACTGTGTACGCCTGCTGTTCTGGAGTGGCCAGTCTTTTGACGAAGAAGGCCTGCACCCGGAAGGAAGCTTTAAAGCAGCCGAAGCCCGCTATACACAGGCGGAACAAATCAATACAAAAGATTTGAAACGCTGGCTGAAAAAAGCTGAAAAAATACAATGGGATTATAAAAACATTGTGAAACGAAAAGGTGTGCTGGAAAGGCTGAAATAAGAGCAATTACTGCCGGACACAGTAATAACCATAAGCAACAATAAAATAGAACTGTATGAGAAAAATAATTTCGTTTATGCACATATCACTTGACGGCTTTGTTGCAGCACCGAACGGGGAACTCAGCTGGGCTAAAGTTGATGAGGAAATCTTTGACCATGTTGGTAAGCGGATAAGCGAAGGCGACACTGCACTATATGGACGGGTAACTTACCAGATGATGGAAAATTACTGGCCTGCTGCAGGAGACAAGCCGGCAGCCACCATGCACGAGATTGAACATTCAAAATGGTATAACAAAGCGCACAAAATTGTTTTATCAACAACGATGAAAGAAGCAGGATTGGCTAATACAACTGTTATCAGCGGCAACCTTGCGGACAGCATACATGCAATAAAACAAGCCGGGGATAAAGAGATATTGCTTTTTGGCAGCCCCACAGCCACACACTCACTTATTCAACTGGATTTAATTGACGGCTACTGGCTGTTTGTTAATCCCATTATTCTTGGGCGGGGCATTCCATTGTTTGCGGGCATCAAAGACAAAATAAAATTAAACCTGCTGACTACCCGGCAATTTGCCTGCGGGGTAACTGAACTGAATTATACAGTAGACAGGCAATAACAAAGGGAATAAATCCGGGATATGAGCAAATTAATTGCAGCGATCAATATGACAGTAGATGGATTTTGCGATCATACAGCAGGAATCCCGGATGAAGAAATACATCAACACTACGCCGGCCTGTTAAATAACGCAGGCGCTGTTTTGTATGGAAGGATAACTTACCAGTTGATGCAGTACTGGCAAACGCTGGTACAAAACCCTTCGGGTGAAAAAGCAATGGATGACTTTGCAATGGCTATAGATAAAATTCCCAAAATTGTGTTTTCACGTACACTTAAAGACACAGGATGGAAAAGTGCGGGGCTGGCGGACAGAGACATTGAAGAAGAAGTTTCAGCACTCAAACAACAATACAACAAAGACATTTTAGTGGGCAGCCGGAGTTTAATTATACAGTTATTGAAACTTAATTTGATTGACGAATTCCAGCTTTGTATTCACCCTGTCGTTATAGGAAGCGGCCTGCCGTTATTTGAAAACATAAGTGACAAAATTATTTTCAGGCTCATAAAGACCAGGGTCTTTGGCAGCGGTGCTGTAACGCTTTATTATCAACCTGCAAACAAAAACAACGAACCGCAGAGAACGGTTTGACAAAACATGATTTTATTATGAAAGTAGAAGATCAGATCAAACAGTACATTGACAGCCAGGCCGGGCCGAAACGTACAGACATGCAAACGCTGCATCAGCTTATACTTCAGGCGTTGCCAAAATGTAAGTTATGGTTCCTGGATGGCAAAGACGATAAAGGCAAAACAGTTACTAATCCTAACATAGGATACGGGCTTCAAACCATACAATATGCTGATGGAACAAGCAGGGAGTTTTATCAAATCGGCATTAGTGCCAACACAACGGGGATTTCCGTTTATATCATTGGCCTTACCGATAAAACCTACCTGGCCCAAACCTATGGAAAGAAAATAGGCAAAGCCAGTGTAACAGGATATTGCATTAAATTTAAGGCGCTGAAAGACATAAACGTTGATGTACTCATAGAAGCAATACAATATGGGATCAGGCATGAAAAAGCAGCAAGCAAATGAAACGAACAATTACATTTTTAACCGTGGCGATTTTCGCTTTGACAGCATGTAATGAAAAAACAGGCACTAAAAAAATGACAACAGCAACAACAGACAATAAATTGACTTTTGACAGCGGGCATTCTGAAGTGAACGGCCTGAAAATGTACTATGAAGTTTATGGACAGGGTAAGCCCCTTGTGCTCATTCATGGTGGCGGTTCAACAATCCAATCCAACTTTGGGAAAGTTATTCCGTTGTTCGCAAAAAACAGGAAAGTAATTGCCATGGAATTACAGGCGCACGGGCGAACAAGCGACAGGAATGCGGACCTGACGTTTGAACAGGATGCGGACGACATTGCAGCGCTCCTCAAAAACTTACACATTGACAAAGCTGACTTTTTTGGCTTCAGCAACGGTGGCACAACGGCTTTGCAAATTGCTATCCGGCACCCGGATATCGTTGATAAAATTGTTGTGGGCTCTGCGCTTGCCAAACGAAACGGGGTTCCGGGATGGTTTTGGGACTTTATGAAACAGGCAAAATTGGAAAATATGCCTGAACAACTAAAAACAGCATACAGGCAGGTGGCACCCGACACCAATGGTTTGCAAACAATGCACGACAGGGATGCAAAGCGAATGGTAAATTTCAAAGACATTCCGGACGGGCAGATCAAATCTATTAAAGCGCCGGTTTTGATCATTATTGCAGACAAAGACGTTATTACGCCCGAACACGCTATTGAACTGCACAGGCAAATTGCCAATTCTGAATTAGCGATTATTCCCGGCGGGCACGGGGAATATATTGGTGAAATAACAACCATAAAACCCGGCTTTAAAGAAAACGAACTTGCTGTGCCAATGATTGAAAAATTTTTGAACGAAGAGAAGAATAAATAAGAACTGCAGGGATTTGGCATTACCCCAAACCGTTAATAAGTAAATCAAAAAATATGAGCACCACAAAAATTACAGTTGAAGCAGCTATTGCAGCAGGCATAGAAAAAGTTTGGGATCACTATACAATGCCGGAACATATTACCCAATGGAATTTTGCCGCTGATGACTGGCAATGCCCATGGGCAGAAAATGATCTGCGTGTTGGTGGAAAATATGCCGCCAGGATGGAGGCCAAAGACGGCAGCTTTGGTTTTGACTTCGGGGGTGTATATGACGAAGTAATCCCTCAAAAAACACTTACCTACACTATGGGCGACGGCAGAAAGGTAACTACTGATTTTGAAACCCTTGACGGGCAAACAAAAGTAACCACCACTTTTGATGCAGAAAACCAAAACCCGGCAGAGATGCAGAGAGGCGGCTGGCAGGCTATATTGAACAACTTTAAAAAATACACGGAAAGCCATTGACGGCGCCCTTCCGTATAATACTACTGCCTGAAGATTTTTGTTGTGAATACATCTTTTCCTTCGCCGATGCGTACAATGTAAATGCCTTTTGAAAGCGATGAAAGGTTGAAGCTGTTTTTTTCGTTGCTTACCTGGCCGCCCAGTACTTTTATGCCCATTGTGTTATACACAGCAAAAGTTTTTACCAGCATATCGGCAGCAGGCTTGTATTCTACTGTAAGCACTGACTGCACAGGGTTGGGATAAACCCTGTATGCATCTGCCTTCACCTGTTCTGTTTTCACTGCAGAAATTGTGTCTGCAGCAGTTGCAGCAGGAGTTGTAGTTTGTGGCGCAGCGCTGTCAGCAGCAGAAGGAACAAGGAATGAATTGCGCAGGTTGCCGGCAGCAAACAAAGCCCTCATTCTTTCTTTCTGCCCTTCGGTAAACATATTCATACAAGGGTCATCGCTGAAGTCCATAAAATTCATGAACATATCGCCATTTTCAGTTTGAGAACACTCAGTAATGTGCGGGAAAGAAGGGCAACCGAAGTTGTAAGTTTTTTGCCTGGGGGTATCGTACACACCATCATCGCCACAATCAGTATCGCCCCACAAATGCTTTAAACCAAGCCAGTGGCCTATTTCATGAGTGGCTGTTCTTCCTTTATTAAAAGGGGCACGCACATTACCAACCGTGCCAAATACGTCATACCCGATTACCACACCATCCACATCAGCCGGGCTGCCGGGCAAAGAAGCATAACCCAGTGTCCTTCCTCCCATATTGCAAACCCAGATATTCAGGTATTTTTTGCAGTTCCAGCCATTATCACCACCGCTTGCATTCCATTTCATCGCATCATTAGCTTCAAAAACTTCCATCACTGTTTGCTTCCTGGTGATGCCGGTAGTTTTTTTGCCGGTGGGGTCTACCTGCGCCAGCTCAAAACGAATCCTCACATCGGCAGCCACTTTATTGAACGCTTTTGGCCTGTTCACTGCATCTTCGTTTGTATTGGAAAAATCTTTGTTCAATGCATCTATCTGGCTCATCACCTGTGCATCGCTGATATTCTGTTCAGCAGTTTTATACAATACATGCACTGCCACAGGTATCACGATCAGCTCGTTAACTGAAGTGTCCCTGCGCTGAAACTGCATGTTATTTTGAATTGTAGCTTGTATTTGCTGTTCTGCCCTGCTGATTGATTCACCAACGGCAGGGTTGTTTAAAATTAACTGGCGGGTATAGCTGTCTGCGCCGCAATTGCGCTGGGCCTGTGCTGCTGTACAAAGCAGGAGGAGAATTGATATGCCGGTAATTGTTTTCATAAAATCTGAATTAGGTACTGGTTTGTTGTACCTGATCAATTCAGTATTAGTGCCAGAAAGCGAAATGCAGTACTGGCGGGCATTTCAGCGGATTTGGAGCATTTCAGGTTTCCACGATATGGAAAATGGAAGGGGTGTAATACAGAAAATGGACAGTTTTGCCCGGGATTTTCAAATGGGAAAGGATAAAATGGAATGAGGGCAGCCTTTAAAAAGCAGCTGGGCGCCGAAAGGCAGCCTGTATTTTTTACGAGGAAATTGGAAAAATAAAAATAGAGAAAACTGTTACGGCTTATCGTTTTGTAATTGTAAGCGTTTCAGCGGTACTGCAAGTAACAAAAATATGGGAAGAGCGCCAAAAAATATTTGCGCAATTAAATTACTTCAATTGCACATTCAGTTCCTTTATAACAACAGGCGTGGCAGCAGCGGCAATATTATTTTGTGCGGCGCCTGTATTGAAATGGTAACCTAAATCAAATCCCGTAAAATCATGGTTGATGGGATGGGACGTAATGAATAGCTTATCAGCTTCCCTTTTTACCGAAAGATAATGGAAAGCCGGCTTGTATTCTTTTGCAAGGTCAGGAAGCGCTTTATCGTTTTCATTCAATGGCTGGTGCAGGCCTCCCCCGCCGCCAATCACTAAAAAATCTTTTCCCTGCATTTTAAAATGTTCAAACGCATGTGCATGGCCGGTAATGAACAGTTGTGCTTTTTTTGACTGAATAAAATCCTGCACAAAATATTCCTGCACTTTGCCGGAGCATTTTACAACCTTACTGTTGGTAAATGGTGCATGATGGCAGCATACAATTATTGCTTTGATGGAATCTGCTGCATCCAGCTGCAGCATGGTATTGTGGTACCAATCTCTTTGCAGTTGGTTCTCTTCAGCAGAGATTTTATTGAAATTGGAATTGAGCAGCACTACTGCCACAGAATCTGTTACAGATACATAACCCGTCCGCACATTCATCGGGAAGCGTTTTTGAAAATTGGCTTCTCCTTTCTTTTTCATGCCCATCACTTCATGGTTGCCCAATACAGCGCAAACATTGGTGCCTTCACCGCGGCAGGCATTTAAAAATGCGTCCACCTTTTTCCATTTGCGGTTGGAAGCGCCCAACCCCACCACATCGCCGAGCATATACAGGCTTTCAGGTTTTTGCTGCAGGATGGATGCAAAAATACCGGCAGTAGCTTCCTTGTTGTGGTTAGGCTTCAGCCACAGTTTTTCAACGAACATGGGCTGTTGCGTATCGCTTACAAAATATAATTCCTGCGCCTTAAGCGTAGTGCCGGTCAGCAGTAAAATGGCGGAAACAAGTGTTTTCATAACGAATATTGAATATTAAGATTTAAACCTCAATCATACTGGAACATCTTCCACACCAACTGCGCCTGCAAGCCCAGCGTGGCATCCTTTGTTTCAAAAGCGTTCATCAATTTGGACTCGGCAGCAAGTGAAAGCCGCCTTGACAACGGGAAGCTGTACCCTATAGCAACATTTGAGCCTAACACCCATTCGCCGGAGTTAATATTTCCTGAATAATTCAAATGCGTATTAAGCCGGTAAGAGCCAAACCCCGCAAAAATATCCAGGCCCTTTACTATCCGCATTGACCATACCACCAGCAACGGTATGGCCTGCAGGTTCACACTTCCCTGCTTATCACCGTTTTTCACTTTATAAGAATAAAAATTGGTGAAGCCGCTCTCTATACCAAGGCGCAGGCGGTAACGGGGATTCCACATCAGGCGCACCGTGCCGGCCGGGCTTGTTCTTGTAATGCTGCCGGGCAGCCCAATGGAGCGGATATTGACAGGCGCCGTATAATAAGAAAAGCCACCGCCGATGTGCAGGTCAAAAGAAGGTTTGCGGCGCGGCAGCTTCTCCCTTTTCCCTTTTGCCTGGGAAAAAGCATTGTTAAAAAATAAAACAGCTACAAAAAGAATAATGATTTTATTCATGTGTGTAATAATAAAATGCTGTACAGGATGGATAATTTGACAGGATGCCGTCAAAATGCCCGTTGTAAATAAATTGCTGGATGAACTCAGGCACGTCCACCGTCCACACAAAAGCCCTCCTGCCCTGTGCATGGATGGTCGCCACATTTTCATTTTGTGAACCTTCGGTAAAACGGGGCGCCCATATTCTTGAATTGGCCCTTACCACATCGTCCATGCTTAATTCGCACAGCGATGGTGTATTGGCATAATCAGGCAATGCAAGAAATTGATCCAACTGGTCTTGCCCGGGCAGCCCGATCACAATTTCCAGTGCCCGCCCCTGCGCCGCTGCTTTTTGCAAAAATTCCTGCTGCAATGCATGAACTTTTTGAAGAGAGCCGATGTATTTCGTGTCCAGCCACACAAAAGTTAATTGTGTTTGGTATACTACGGCATTCAATGCTTCTCTCAATGTGGGTATCTTTTCGCCGTGCACCAGCCGCACAAGGGCGGATAATTGTTCGTAAGTATAATTTTCAATAGGGCCCACCAGCCCGCTTTTTTGTGTTTCCCGCAGGTTAATATCATTATCATGGTAAAGGATGGGCACGCCGTCTTTGGTAAACCTTACATCAATCTCGATACCCGTGGAGCCAAACTCTGCTGTTTTCAATATCATTTCAACAGAGTTTTCCGACACAGGCAACAGGTCAGAATTACGGCCGCCAGAACGGTGGGCCAGGATATTGAAACCGGCAGGAGACTTATTCAGTCTTCGTTTATAGGTGAACGTTATGCTTCTGTCCGGGGTATTTTGCCCGTTGCCAAACACCCCGTTGATAACAACACTGCCGGTATTTACAGGCGCCATTCCGTTTAACAAAGCCGCAGCGCCACCGGCAGCATCAACGGTGAGCCTGATAATACCGGTTTCGGTGCTTACCATTTTACGCCAGTAGCCATTCAACAGGATAGAACCATTCAGCTGCTTTCCTTCACAGATAAAATAAGCAATGTCTGTTCCGAAAAAGCCGGACAGGTGAAAAACCGTGTCGCCGCCTTTTATTATATAACTCCATTTAATGGCCGAAAGGCTGCCGAACACATCACTGCCCGATATATCATATACCCCTTCCATCGCCTGCCTTGCGGCGTAAGGCAGGCCGGTGGCAGCCGGGGTATTAAACAGGTCCCAGCCCGAAGCATCAGGCATAATTACTTCGTAATCCTTTTTGCAGGATACTAACAGCAACGCCACAACGAATATGGTAATAATATGCTTCACAGGATAAATGCCACGGTTATTTGAGGATAAAATACTTTCCGGTTGGTTTTGTAAAACAGCGACCACGTTTGCCAGTAAAAATAATTATTAATGGCAGACAGCGCCAGCGCCAGGTGTTTCCGCTGGTAAAAAGGCTGCTCCAGCGCAATGGTGAACATTTCACCGTTGTAGTACCTTTTATCAGATGAATAATGGTTTTCACCATTGGAAGCCTGGTAATACAGGTTGAAGGCAAGCTGCGCTTTCACCGTTATCAGCAGGTCTTTCCTCGTCATCCACCCAAAAGAAGCATGCGGATAAGTGAGCCAGCCGGAAGCTTTGCTGTTAAAGCTGCTGAGCTTTAACAAACCAAACCAAAAGCCTGCATCATTACCGGCGCTGAGGTAAAACCTTTTGCTGAGCGGTTGCACATATTGTACCCCTGCCGACAAATGGTTTTGCAAAAACTGGAACGCAATTTTTCCATCGGCAGTAAAATGGTCGCTGATCCTTCTCAATACTGTAAAATCGCCACAGGGAATGCGTATCCTTACTTCTTCGGTAATATCTTCCGGCGTGGTCAGCAGAGAAAAGCCTAATGCGGAACGCCATTTTTCTTTATACATAGGATAAGGAAAAAATATCGCCCTGTGCTTTGCCCTGAAAGTGGAATCCTGCGCTGCACAGTCAGCTGCCATGCCAATGGTGAAAATGAAAAGGAAGGAAATTTTTAGTTTTAGCATGGGTGTTTGTGGTAGTGGGCGTAAGTTAGGGAATTTTAGGGCAGCATTAAAATGCTACCTTTATCAGGCACAATTAAAACTACATTCGTAATGTCCAATAATAAAACATTTTTTGCACCACAGCTTTTTATCCCGGCTGGCATTACCGACATTTCATTTTATTCCAAAGCATTTGGCGCAGCAGAAATACGCACCTGGAAAAATGACGATGGCAGCATTCATGTAGCGGAGCTTTCAATCAACGGCAGTATTTTTCATTTACATGAAGAGCGCCCGGGGAAAGGCCAGCTTGCACCGCAAAAAATAAAAGGCATTACAACGCTTATCGGCCTTTTTACAGAAGATGTTGACACGATGATCTACAATGCCCTGCAGGCCGGCGCTATACTTTTAAATCCTGCACAGGACTATGATTATGGCTACAGGCAGGGAAATATTTTAGATCCCTTCGGGCATCAATGGATGATTGAAATGAAAATATAAAACAATGAAAAGCCGTCCGCTTCCTGTTATTATTGTTGCGCTCCTGTTTATCCTTACCGGAAGTGCAGGACTTGTATATCATATCAAAGATTACTTTTCGCCTGATTATACATGGTATGGAGTAAGCTGGGTGCTCTTATTAAGAATCACAGCCATTGCTTGTGGGTTTCTTTTGCTTTACCAGGTTAATTGGGCACGGTGGCTGGCTATTGTATGGCTGGGCTACCATGTTGCAATAGGTGCGCTTCATTCAACAGCTGAAATGATTGCCCACATTGTGTTTTTAATAATCGTTTCTGTGCTGCTGTATTTGCCGGTGTCTTCCGTATATTTTAAAAGGCCCCGCTAAGGCCTATCCCTCTTATCCCTTCTCCTCCAAGAGAAGGGACAGCACAGCATACCTCCCCAATATTTATCTCCCACATCAGCAACATTTTTTTTACCAACAAGCAAACAGCTACTATTACAAGCTTCCAATTCCCTGTTGATGGAAAAACAAAATGCCAAAATGCTTAATTACAAATAATGATAATTGTATAAAGCCGGGCCTCCCTCTCCTAAAGGAGAGGGAATGAGGGTGAGGTTAAACAAGTGAGTTCAAAAGCCTTCCTGCGGGGACGTTGGAGGGGCTTATCTAAACTGTATCGCTTTCACCGGTTTTATCTTTTTCACCAATAATGTAGGTATTATCAAAGTGGCAAAACAAACCGCCAGTGTTACTGCATCCACCAGCAGCACCTGCCACCACACTACCTGCGCATGTGCCCTGCTCATATAATAAGCTTCTTCATCCAGCCTGATAAAGCCGGTTTTTTCCTGCAGCCAGCAAATGCCAATGCCCAGCAGCGTACCGGCAATGATGCCTGCAATGGCAATTAAAGAAGTGTTGTACAAAAATATTTGCTGCACCAGCCAGTCCCGGGCGCCCACGGCTTTCAATATACCGGTCATACGGGTACGTTCCAGCACAATGATGAGCAGGCAGGTTATTAAGTTTACAATTGCCACGATCATCATAATGCCGATCAGGATATATTTTATCCTGTCCTGCAGCTGCAGCCAGTCAAAAATATTGGGGTTTATTTCCCGGTAGGTCTTGCTGTTCCAGCCCTGCGGTGTTTCCTCTTTTATTTTGGTATCAATCGTATCCGTAAGTTTATAATCATACAAAAAAACTTCATAGCCGCCGATCTGGTCTGGCTTCCAGTCGTTCATGCGGCGGATAAGGTTCAGATCACAGATGCCGAATTGTTTATCGTATTCATCAATGGAAGTTTTAAAAATGCCTGCCACTTTCAGTTTTCTGGGCCGCTTGCTGCCATCGGGCTGGATGAAAAAAGACAGCAGTGTGTCATTCGTTTTTGCTTTAAGCTGGCCGGCGATATAAGCGGAAATATTAATCTCCTTACTGTAACCGCTATCCGCAAAAGACACCCATTTGCCTTCCTGCAAAAAGGGGTTGAGCCTGCTGTAATCAAAAGACGAATCAATACCTTTCAGCAATATGCTTTCAATATCATCGCCATAAGTAAGTATTACGGATTTGGTGGCAAAGCGCTCCACGCTTTTCACTTCAGGCAGGCGTTTGATATACCTTTCCACTTCATCATTTTTAGTAATTACATAATCTTCAGCAGTGCTCACCCTCATTTCCACATCCTGCAGCACATGGATATGCCCCCAAAAGCTGAATACTTTATTGCTGATGATCTGCTGGAAACCGTTAAAAAAGCTCAACGCCACTATCATTACCACCACGCTGATGGCAGTGGCCACGGTGGCCAGCCTTATGATAAAACGTGAAAATGTCTTTTCACTGTTAAATGATATGCGCCGAGCAATAAAAGCAGGCAGGTTCAAAAGGAATAATTTTTGTTACCTTTCAAAAATAAATATTTTAATCAGCAGATGAACTTTTTTAAACCGGCACTCTTTTTTGCCATCAGCTTTTTGTCAGCAGCCATTGCCAATGCACAGGTAAACCCCAATGCAGTATATGCCGCCAACATTCACTCGGTAAGGTTCCATATTTACGGCGACCAGGGAGCGATGCCCATTTATAAGCTCAACAGCGGCGACAGGCTGGAGCTGCATTTTGACGATATGGATGCCAATGTAAAAAGCTATTATTATACTTACCAATTGTGCGATTACAACTGGCAGCCGGTAAACCTCAGCCCTTTTGATTATGTAAAGGGCTTTACGCAAATGCGTATCACCACCTACCGTTTTTCATCCATTGCCTACACCCGTTATACGCATTACCAGGCCATACTGCCCGAAGCGAATTCCATTCCTTCCAGGAGTGGCAATTACCTGCTGAAAGTTTTCCTGGATGGTGATACCAGCAAAACGGTCTTCACAAGGGCATTGATGGTGCTGGATACCAAATCTGCTGTGAGCGCCCAGGTGGTGCAGCCTTTTGGGGCACAGCAATACAATACACACCAGCGGGTAAAATTTACGGTGAATGTGCAGGCGCTTAACAGCTTTGATGCCAGCAGGCAGGTGAAAGTGGTGGTGCTGCAAAATTACCGGTGGGATAATGCACAGGGCCAGAACATTGCCCCTACTTTCATTCGCGGCAATGTATTGGAGTATAATACAGAAAACAATTTTGTTTTTCCCGGTGGCAAAGAGTGGCGCTGGCTTGATCTCAGGAGCCTTCGCCTGCTGGGCGACAGGATAGACTATAAAAAGGATAAAGACAACAGCGTGGATATTTACATGAAAACAGACGGCGACCGCAGCGGGCAGCGCTATATTTATTACCAGGACCTTGATGGCTTGTACCAGGCCGTTACGTACGAAACCATCAACCCTTATTGGCAGGGTGATTACGCCACGGTGCATTTCAGCTTTGCTACGCCGGATGGCGCCCCTTACAAAAACAAAGACCTTTATTTAATCGGGCAGCTTACCGACTACCAATTGACCGATGACAACAAAATGCAATACAACGAAACAAAAGCTGTTTATGAAGGCGCACAATTTTTAAAGCAGGGATATTATGATTACAATTATTTGCTTGTAGATAAAAGCAACCCGGCACAACGTACAGAATTAGACGGCAATTACTGGGAAACAGAAAATGTATATACCGTGCTGGTATATTACAAATCTTTTACCGACCAAAGTGATCAGTTGGTGGGTGTTGCTAAAGTGAGTACGAGATTGGATAAGCCGGGAATCAGTTTTTAAGGTTCAATTATTGTTATAAAATGAATTCTCTCTTGCATTCAATACAATAAAATAAATTTTTCAAAAGTTCCATTTTAAGTTAACTTTACTCCGTTACATATTGCATATATGGAGCAAATAAGGGAATTAGTATTTTATCGGCATTATTTTCATGATTTTTTTGACAACCAACCGGAAAGAGTAAAAGCGAAAATAGATCATGTGCTTTTTGTCTTAACCCACGCAGACCGTGTACCTGAAAAGTTTTTAAAACACATTGAAGGAGAAAAAGGGCTTTACGAAGTAAGGATAGAAGTTGGTAGTAATATTTTCAGGATATTTTGCTGCTTTGACAAAGGTAAAATTGTTGTTCTTTTTAACGGGTTTCAAAAGAAAACACAAAAGACACCGAAGCAGGAAATTGAGTTAGCCCTTAAACTGATGCAGGAATATTTTGATAATAAATAAATTTCATTATGGCCACAGCGAAAAAAAACATAACAACTTTTGATGAACACTTGGTGAAGCGATATGGAAAACGTGGCACCAAAAAAAGAACTGAATTTGAAATAAAAGCCAAAGCATTTCTCATTGGAGAAGTGATCAAAGAAGAAAGGCAGCTTGCAAAACTGACCCAGGAACAATTAGCCGAAAAAATAGGGGCAAAAAAAAGCTTTATTTCAAGAATAGAAAATGGGCAAAGTGACATACAGCTTTCTACTCTGTACAGGTTACTTGAATATGGTTTGGGTAAGAAGGTTGAGCTTAGTGTCCGGTAAACGATTTTTACAATCTTTTACACATCTCCCTGCCGCAGGTCTGCATCTGTTCATTATTTTTGCCTGCAAACAAAATTTCCTGATGAAACGATCTTTATTAGCATTTACGGCTGTTGTTCTTTTTTCATGCAGCAATAACAATACAACAGACGACAATAATAGCAATAATGTTACCCCTTCCGCAACAGGCACAGGCATTGCGGCCCCTGCCGTGGTGCCCGCCGCTTTGATCGCAGAATATCCCCATGACACCGGCGCTTTTACCGAAGGCCTGTTTGTTCATGATGGGAAATTGTATGAAGGCACCGGGGAAGAAAAGCAATCCTTTATCCAGATTACGGATATTAAGACCGGCAAAGTGGAGAAGAAATATCCCATTAAAGATGAAACCATTTTCGGTGAAGGCATCAATATCATCAATGGCAAGCTGTACCAGCTTACCTACAGGAACCATATTGTATTTGTGTATGATGTTAAAGACCTTTCCAAACCCATCAAAACATTTCCATGGCAGTCCGAAGGCTGGGGCATGACGAATAACGGCACCGAACTTATCATCAGCGATGGGCAACCTTCCGGCAATTTATATTTTGTAAACCCTGATGATTTTAAAATAAAACGAATTGTGCAGGTGGCTGACAATACCGGCCCGGTGGAAAATGTAAATGAGCTGGAATACATCAACGGTTATATTTATGCCAATGTGTGGGGAACCAGCTATTTAATAAAAATTGATCCTGCCAACGGCCACGTGCTGCAAAAAATAGAAACAGCCACAGCGCTGAGTAATTTCTATGCCAATTATACCATTAAGGAAATGGACAATGTGCTGAATGGAATTGCCTACGACAGCAGCACTAAAAAAATATACATCACAGGAAAAAGGTGGCCGAGGCTTTTTGAGATCAGCATCAATTAAAAATCGCAAGGCCGGAAAGGTTATTAAAACCATGCTTCCAGATATAAAAGCTGATAGCTACAATGCCGGCAATACCCAGCATAAGTGCCCATATCCACCATTTGTCTTTTGCAGCTTCCTCTTCTGAATAATATTCAGTCATTTCCACGTTGGTGGTTTCTTTATCGCCTACCAGTATGCTGTGCTCCGCATCTTTGTGCACTACCCTTTCGGCAGTTACCGGCTGGAATAAATTACTGTTGACAGTTACAGGCTCAAACAATATTTCGCTATCCTGTTTCGAAAAAGTGCCCACACCCGTTACTTCCACCGCTTCGTTCCTGCCGAGCTTTTCTTTCATCAGCTGGCTGATAGCAGAAAATTCGTTGAATACATTATCAGGCAATACCGATGGTATAAAAATAATTTTTTGCTGCGGCGCTTTTATCTGCCTGTTGCCAAAATCATATTCCGCAGGCGTGGTTACCAGCTCAAGCGTACCAATGCCCGGAAGCCTGCACGACTTCTTTTGAAAAAAAGAGGATGCAATAATGCTGTACATAGTAGGCGATTGATAATGCGTTTCGCTGGTCATGCTGCAAAGAAAAACTATTCTGCTTAATTTAAAAATTGTTGTATGGTTAAATTCCTAATTATTGGGGCTTTATAATAGAATTTCCCCCAACAGTTTAACCATATAACAATTCAGCAATTAGAATTTCACAATAGCTCCCGCCAGCACATTCAGGCCGTACACAGGGTAATTGTTCCAGCGCTGGTATTTATTGCTGAAGATATTATTGATATCAAGCCATGCGCTGAAGCGTTTGGTAATAGCCACTTCTACCCCGGCGCTCAGATCGGTACCGCCGCCGGGCTTTGCATAGCTGCCATCCTTTAATAAAAATGCAGCGCTGCTAAAGGTCATCAGGTCGCCTTTCAAAAGCACCTGCTTAAATGCCCACCACCGCAGGGAACCGGTGACCTCCAGTGGAACAGTGCCCCATGCCCTGTCGTTATCTTTCATGCCGGTATAGCCGTTGAGCGTGAATCCTGCAGTAACGGTGAATTTATCCTGGCTGATAAAGCTCAGGTCACCATGCAGCCTCAGGTCAGATATTTTGCTTTCATTCAGCACCGAAAAGGTTTTGCCGTCAGTAGTATCATTCACAAACAAGGGGAAATTGTGGTAAGTAAGCCATGATACTTTCCCGCTGAAATTAAAATGGCTGCCCACAGTGGCTTTGATGCCGCCGTATATTTCGCTCTCTTTGGTGTTCAGCTGCGAAGCAAGCGTTTGCAGGTAAGGGTTCACTGAAGTTAAATACTGGTAAGTGTTTTTGATGAAACGCCCTGTAATACCCGCCTGCACCAAAAATATCCTGTCCTGTATCTTGGCTTCGCCGTAAATATTGGGAAAGGCTGTGAGCTTACCATTCTCCCAGGTAGGCGTGACACCTGCGTGGATGTTGAATAACGGTTTGGCATACACGAGTTCGGGCGCCAGGCTGTAAATATTATTGGTAAACTTTACGTTATCTGCCAGGTTGCTGGATTTATAACTGGTGATATCAGCTTTGGCAGTAACTTTTACAGTAAATACATCCGCAAAAGTTTTATCCACCGGTGCTGTTATCGCAAGTGATGATTCCGATGCTTTATTTTGATTGCTGAAAAGATTGATGTCAAGATTGGGATCATAATTAATACCGGTGCCATTTGGTGCTTTATTGCGAAAGCCTCCTTTTAAATTGAGTGTTTGATAACGTTGCAGCAGGTCGCTTTTGCTATATTCATATACTCCGTGATCATAACCGTACAGGTAATAATCCTGCTGCTTTACAGAAGCGCTGCCATACAATTCATTGGTCTCAGTAAAATAGCTGCCTGCCGCTTTTAAATTAAATGCCGAATAGTCCTGGTTCTTGACAGAACCTCTGGAAGAAATATAATCACCATATACATTCACCAACGATTTTTTGCCATCACCAAAGCTAAAACCTGCACTCAAATAAGGTGTTGAATAATTACCGAAGCCTGCCTTCACAAAATTTCTTATTCCGAGATTAAGATTACTGTCCTGCTCAAGCGCCAGCGGTTTTAAGGAAACAGGCTGGTAAGTATAAAATAAATTTTGCGCCGGTACATTGTAAGGCCCTACCGTTTTGCCGGTATCAGCGCTTAGCTGCGTGGCGGAAAAATTTATTTTCACCGCATTTCTCAACACAGGCTTATAGCTGGAAGTAATGTCAATCTTTTGTGTTTTCGTTGTGTCTTTTTGTGCAAAAGACGAAACATAAAACAAACAAGCTGCCGCTGATAAAAATGCATATTGTATGCTGTTCTTCATAATCCTTATATTAACCTTCTAATTTTGAAACTGCCTGTTCAGCCGCTTTTGCCTGTTCCAATTTTTGCTGCGCTATTGCTTTCAGCTCAGGGATAACAGAATTCTGTGCCACGCTTTCATAAGTGGCCTTTGCATTGAAGTAATCTTTCTGCTGCAGGAAAATATCCCCCAGTAAAATATAGGATTTGGTCACCCAGTAATCATAGCTGCCGGTTTCCCTTATCACTGCCTGCGCTGCTTTTTCCGCTGCTGATAAATTATTTAAGCTGAACTGTGAATTGGCGATCTCATACCTTGCCTCGGCACCCCAGGCTGATTTATTGATGGCTGCACAGGATTTAAAAGACGAAATAGCCCCGCTGAAATCATTATTTGCCTGCTGTGATTTGCCCAATACCAGAAATGCAACAGACTTATCATCGGTGCTGATGCCTTTGCGTGCCAGCAATTGTTTGGCCGCTTCATTGGCCTGCGTATAATCTTTCAATTGATAGTAGCAGCGCACCAGCCCCCTCAATGCTTCCAGCTGGTTATCCTGGTTCACAGCACCAGCCAGTAAAGAGCTAAAGTATTTTTTTGCATTACCGTAATCCGCCAGTTCAAAATAGCACAGTTTTGCAGCAGTAAGCGTAGCCTTCTCAAAATACTTATTCAGTCCCTTTGCATTTACATAATCATATCCTTTCAATGCATTCTGCCAGTCTTTGTTCTTGTAATAACATTCGCTCCTGAAATAATTTGCCTCCAGCGCAAAAGCGCCGCCAGGATATTGGGAGAGATAATTATTGAAGCCTGCAACAGCGCCGTTGCAATCATTGTTATTGTATTTTATTTCAGCAGCAGTATAGGTAAGCGAATCCGCTTCTGTTACAGAAACATTTTTACCGTTCTTCCGCATCAGCTCTACGTACTCATTCGGCCTGCCTTCTTCCACGTAAATATTTTTGATATTATCCAGCGCTTCATCTGCTTCAGGCGATTGGGGATATTGCTGTATCAGTTGCTGGTAGCTTGCCAGCGCATCTGTGTTCTTATTCAGGTTATAATAACTCAACCCCGATTTTAAATAAGCCATTGGTTTAAGGCCGTTGTTTGTTCCTGCTAAAATTTTATTCAAATACGGCAACGCATCGGCAAATTTTTCATCCGCAATATACGTGTTGGCAATTTCCATATTGGCATCCGGCACCAGGCTGCTTTGCGGATATTGCCTTGCAAGCGTATTTAAGGTGGTAATTTTTGAAGCGGAACTTTTTACGCCTGCTATCATCGCTTTCTGGAACATGGCATAGTCGCTTTGCAATAAAGCATTGCTGATCACATTGCCATACATGGCATCGGCCCTTGTAAAATCTTTATTCATGTAATAACAATCAGCGCTGCGTATATATGCATCCTGTTCCATTGCAGAAGCAGCAGTGTTATACTTTGCAACCGGCTCAAAAAAGCCCAGTGCCTGTTTGTAATTTTCTTTTTTCAGCCAGCTGTAGCCCAGGTCATATTTGGCTGCAACCGGTGTGGCTTCCCCCTGCCCTGCCACATTGGATTGCAAATACAAACTGCCGTAGCGGATCGCCTCATCATACTTTCCATAGCGGTAAGCGATCTCTCCTTTCCAGAAATAAGCATAAGGCGTAACGGCTGATTCCGGCATTGAAATGATATTGCTGAACAGCAGGTCGGCGCTTGCCAGCTGCTGGTCGTTCATATACTCCACTGCTCTTCCGTATAATATCCGCGGGTATATTTTTTTCATGGAAGGCGTAGGATTTTTAAACGACTCATACAATGCCAGCGCATCTTTAAAATTATTGGTTTGCGCCAGCAGGCTCACCAATATCTCTTTTGCTTCCGTATTGTAAGTCGATGACGGGTATTGATCAATGAAACGCTTCATTTCATTCAGGGCAACATCCTGGTAGCCCAGCTCATAAGAAAGCTTGGCATAATTGAACAAAGAAATTTCCTGCTGTGTTTTATTACTGCTGTTGTAAGCACAAAATTGAAAAGCGTTTCTTGCATTCGCTTTCTGGTTCGTCTTTAAATAACAATCTCCCAATAAATACATGGAGTTTTGTCCCAGCGAATCCCTTTCATCGCTCAATTGCTTAAAGCCATCGATGGCCTTGTATAACTGGTTGTCCTGGTAATAACAATAGCTCAGCTCATACAGGTCTTTCTTGCTTACCTTATCACTGTTCTGCACATAATATTCCAGCAAGGGCAATGCTTTTTTAAAATCCTTTCTTTCAAAATATATCTGCCCAATCAACTGCTTCATTTCTTTTTCATAAAACAATCCTCCCCTGCTCAATACGCTTTCACCGTATTTCAATGCTTCATCTTTTTTCCCCTGGAAATACAATATATCTGCAATGTAATAGGGAACTACGCCTTTATATTCATCCCTGCTTTCCACCAGCCTGAAAGCAGACAAAGCCTGGTTATACTGCCTGTCATAAAATGCTATAAAGCCATAATAATAATTGGCAGGAACGTAATATTTATTGTCCGGCAACTGGTGTATCTCGTCAAACAATGGCTTTGCCTTTTTAAAATTCTTCAGGTTAAAATAACAATAAGCCATTTCAAATTTGGCGTCTGCAATTTCTTCATTGCTTAAATTATCAAAGCCGGCCTGCTCGTAATAAGAAATGGCATTGCTGAAATTATTTTGGTCAAAGTAAAATTTGCCCAAATGATAGCTCATCAGTTGCCCGCGGGGCGTATTGTTTACCCAGTCAATATAATGTACCGCTTCCTCTTCTGCCACAGGCAGCCGCAGCTTAAGCCTGCACACTATAAAATAATAGTTCACATCATCATGCAGGTAGGTATTATCGCTTGCCTTGCTTTCAGGATATTGTTCTTTCACCTCCTGCAGCAGCGGGTAAGCAAGAGTATACTGCTGCTGGATAAAAAGTTGTTTGGCTTCTTTAAATTTCTTTTCGGCATCTGTGAACACATGCGTTTGCTGGGAAAAAACAGCAGCCGGATATAGAGTGAGATATAAAATGAATAGGCTAATCGCTTGTTTTATCATGATGACGGTTCTGTTCTTTTTAAGACTGCGGCAAAAATAGCCTTATCGGCAGCAGGACAAACATCATTCCAATTCATTTGTGAATAAGTGGATAACTACTGCCTGCAAAACGAAAGTACATTCGTAACCTTGTTAAAGAAAAGGTAAAGTAAAACCGTGCCTTTCATTTGTAAACTATAAACTCTTGTTGTATGAAAAAACTGATGTCAACAAATTATTCGGCAGGCGCTTTCAATTTTGCATTGCTGCTGCTGCGCTTTGGTGCAGGGATACTCATCATCAACCATGGCTATGATAAGCTCGTTCATTTTAGTGGTTACAGCAGCCAGTTTATGCCTTTTCTCGGACTTAGCCCCAACATTGCGCTGGCGCTGGTGATATTTGCAGAATTTTTTTGTGCCATCTTTTTGATCCTTGGCCTGTTTACAAGATTATCTGCCATCCCGCCTATCATTGCAATGTCTGTTGCCTTGTTTAAAGCACACAATGCCGATGTATTTGGCAAAGGCGAATTGGCAACACTGTTCCTGGTTGCATTTTTAGTGATATTTATATTAGGCCCCGGTAAAATGAGCGTGGATGGGCTCACAGGAAAATGATGAATTATAAGTTATAAATGATGAGTTATGATTTTTTGCACCACTCATCATTCATAATTCATCACTCATAATTCAGTTATGTTTACCGCAGATACGCAAATACGCATCCACTACGCACTCACCGACCAGATGGGAGTGGTATACCATGGCCATTACGCGCAGTTTTATGAAATTGGCCGTGCCGAATGGCTTAGAAAATTACATTACTCCTATAAAGACATCGAGGCAATGGGCATCATTATGCCGGTGGTAGATATTCACAGCCGTTTTCTCCGGCCAGCCCGCTATGAAGATTTAATAACGGTAAGGACTATCCTGAAAGAATTACCGGTGCACCACAAAATTGTATTTCACCATGAGATATATAATGAAAAAGAAGAGCTGCTGAACACCGGGGATATTACGCTCTACTTTATGCAGGCTGTAAGCATGAAACGCTGTGAAATGCCCGCTGAACTGAAAGAAAAGCTGGAGAAACATTTTAAGTGATCGATCTCAAATAAATTAGCTGCATAAAAAACGGCTGCCTCACAGCAGCCGTTCCTTATTTCTTCAATCAAAATATTTTAATGCAGTACCTGCACCTTATACACCTGTTGGTTGCCGTTAGCTTCGGCCACCACTAACGCATAGGTACCGGCAGGCAACCTGTCCACATCAATATTGTTAGTGCCGTTGAGCAATTGTTTGCTTACCAGCAATTGCCCTGTGCTGTTGTACAATTTAGCCTTTACAGCGCCTGCATAGCCTGACAGGTTCACATTCACTATGCTGCTGGCGGGGTTGGGGTATATCAGCAGGTTCTTGCCATTGCAGCTGTAGTTCATAGTGATGATATCGCTGTACCTGCTCAGCCCGTTATTTTCCAGCAGGCGCAGGCGGTAATATACACGGCCCTGTGCAGGCTGGTGGGTAAACGCATAAGACCTGTTATCGCCATTACCTGCAAGGCTGCCAACCGTTTTAAAATTGCTGCCATCAGTGCTGTACTCCACTTCATAACGTTTCAGGTTCAGTTCGGTAAGGCTGTGCCAGTTCAGCGTAATGCTGCAGTTATTCTGTCTTGCATCAAAACCATCCAGTACCACCGGTAATACATCCAGGATACCACGGGTGGTAGCCTGGCACAGGCACTGCTGCTGGCTGTCGGCAGTAAGCGGCCTTATGGCAACGGTTACAGACTGGCCGTTTTCGCAAACAGGCGCTGATGGTATATTGATAACAAGGTTAGCCGCAGCACTGCTTGCTGCAGGTACTGCAGGCCCAAATAATACAGAAGTAAATGGTGCGCTGTTACCGCCGCAGAAGAACTCTACATTATAGCTTGACGCCGCTGCGTCCACCGTACCGGTATTGGCAACGGTAACCGAAAAAGTGGCGGTACCGCCTTCTGCAAAGCTGCCTGATACATATTCAAACCCTGTAAGGGAAAGGTTTGGCTTTTCTACCGTAACCGTATTATCGCTGCTGCCCACCACATAGCGCGTTGAATTCGGGCATACGTTACCGTTACAGGTGAGTGCAGCGGATGTCCTCTCCATTTCACTGGTGATATTGAGTGTGCCGCAGCCAAAGTCAACGTAAGCAGCCGTAATATCAAAACTGTAATTGGCCGGGTTACCTGATGTAATGCCCTCGGGTACTTTCAGCTTCAATATTTGTGTGCCCCCTGGTCCACTCACCGGATAGCCTGCAGCCACCGTTATACTGTCAGCGCTTGTAAAATTGCCGGCGTATTCAAGGCCCGCAGGCAATGTTACTACGATAGTGTCAGATGCAGTAGTGGATTCCCCTGAAGGAATGATATTGCCGCTGATGGTAGTGCTGCCGCAGTTAATGGTAGCAGGGGCAAGATTGAGATCAAAGCCCACAATACCGGGTCCTGTGGCGCCCGTAATATTAATGGGGTTGGCCCTGATGATGCCGTTGAACCCAAGTTCAGTTGAAATTGGTGAACCGCATGGCCTGTCGGCTCTTTGCTGTACAGACACTTTGCTGCCGCTTACAAAATCGCAGCTGGCGGTGTAAATAAGCCGCAGCCTTGCCGCCCTGTTGGCGGTGCCGGGGTTGCTGCCCGTGCCGGGCAGCCCTGATTCACCAACAGCAGAATGGTCTTCCACATGATATATATATATACCGCCTGCCAGCTCCGGAGCAATGGTTTCCCAGTTGCCGCTGTTCTCAGGATATTCAATCTGCCCTTCCACGATGCTGAGGCCAACGGGAACGGTTACCCTGAATTCAGGATTGTCTGCATAATTGGCAAGGGCGCTGTTCATTTTAAATACCATGGTATCGCTGGTGCACAAAGCAATATCCGGCCCTGTGGGTTGCTTATCAACAGAAAGCTGTATCTGGCTGGGCAGCGGATCTGCTTTCAGCCACAGCGTTTTCCAGCAGCCATAGGCAGCCAGAGCTGCGCCGGAAGGATACTCGGCACAGTCCCACCCGCTTTCAACCTGTATGCTGTCCAGGGCACAGCTGTTGGTATTGGCAAAAACATTTACCACGGCTGTGGTGCCTGCTGCCACGCTGCCCAGTTCGTACAGGCCGCTTGCATCGGGCGTTATTACCGTGCTGCCTATTTTCACCACCACATCGGTAAAGGAGAAGTTGGGCACTATGCGTATAAAGTTAAGCGGTGCTTCCTGTGCGCTGCTGTTCTGCAGGAGCAATGCCCACGAAGCAGTGTCGCTTGCAGGTGCCACTGTTGCATCTGATGAGCTAAGATTTACATTAGGCTTGTTCAGCAGGTTGTAAGTAGAGCTTGTTTGCGTTTTCGCCGAATCATTATAAACAGCCGGGCTGACCGGTGAGCGCCATTCAAATAAATGGCCTGACTGCCTTCCCGTAATGCTGAATGCATTGGGCGTAGCGCAACTTCCCCTTGCATCCATTCCAAAAGTATAATTGGTACCTTCGCTTTGTATTTTCCATGAAGGGTTGGCCGCCAGTGCCGCCCTTACATCAAAAATGGCTGTGGTGCCTGTAATGGCATTTCCCGTAATAGAAACATAAGGTGCCACCGCAGCAGAAGCCACAGCTGCAACAGCAGGCGGTGTATTTACATAAATGCCCGATATGGTTTGGCTGCCGGGTATCACCGTCATGCCCGCCGGGAAAGTAAGCACCAAACTGTCAGGTATAAATTCAGGACGGTATTCACCGGGGAAATAATTGGCGATGTAGCCACCGAGCTTTCTTGTGTAGCCCCTTATTTCATGCTTCGCAGCATTGCAGCCTGATAAGTTGTTTCCGTACAGTAATGAGAAATGGAACAGGTGCAGCACATTCGCATTGTATTGCGGTGCAAAGCAGGTGTACCTGTTGGGCAGTGAAGGATTGGGAATAAGGCTTGCGTGCACGCTGTTTTCCATTAATACCACATCCGGCGCATCAGGGTAAGCCTTGCCCCTGGTGCCGTCATCCACCGCCGTCATGTGGAAGGTAGTGCCTGTGGGGGCAGAAAGCAGGCTGTCTTTCAGCACAAAATCCGCTTCCACTATAATGCTGTCATCTACCTGGAACGGCGCCAGGCCTGATAAAGCCGCAGGCCCCTGGCTGAAATCTGTATTAAACACCCTTCCGTAAGTAACTACGGTGATGGGCACATTGGGCACTACGGTAGTAGTAGCTCCGCGTTTAACCGTTACCGTTGCAGTGCCTGCCGGCTCCCATATATGCTGTGAAAAATTCCAGTTGGAATTAATATAGTTCCATGAGGTGATGCTAACCGGCGTGGTCTGGGCCGCTACATAACCCCTGTATTCGCTGTGCAGCGTATCACCGGGGCGATACCTGTCCTGGTACACAATCGCCGGCGTTATTGTTCCTGAATCGTCAGGCATTTTATTAAAATTATTATCGGGCGCCCCGTAATTTTTCCTGTGGTAATACCAGAAAGTAGGCACTGTGCCGCCGGAAGCGCAAGCCGCCACGCAAACAAAATTGATGGGGGCGCTTGCACAACGCCTTACACTGTTGATGTCAGCAGGGTTCGCCAGCTCGCAGGTGCTGTCGGGGCTGGTAGTAATCACTGCATCCAGGTTAACGGTAGTGCATAAGCCCGGGGGTGAGCAGAAAATAAATTTCACCGGGTTACCGCCTGTGTTTACGGAATACCTTGTAACCACCGTATTGCCCACAATGCGTGGATAACCTGCATGCGGCGCTGCCACAGCGCCGATAAGCGTGGCCGAGCTGAAAGTAACACCCGGCGGTATGCTTAATGAATATTCAATATAGCCCCTGCCTGCGGGATTGTTAACCGGTGATGTAGGGCTTGACAAGGTTACATCATAGCAGGCACCTGCCCTCACCTGTGCAGGAAATTCAAAAGCAGTGATGGCCGGTGCATTGAACGGTACCGATGCCGGGCCTACATAATTATCCGTAGTATAGGTAGTGTTGCCGCAGGCATTTTTATAAGTTACCTGTGTACCTACTGAATTACCGGCATAGGCATCTGTACAACTGTTGGTGCTGGGGCAATACACATAATTATAAGAAAGAACAATGGAATCGCCGGCACTCAGGATGATGGATGCAGGCAATGTAAACTGCAGGTTGTTTATTTGCCCTTCATTGCAGGCAAGTGTATTATTGAGCGAAGATACATTCACTGTAGAACGGGTGATGAGCTCTGCCCCGGGATGAAAAACAGAATCGCCCGGCAATCTTATTAAAGTGCTGGCGGTATCAATATAGCCGTAGTTATCGGTAATGGTAAGCCCGTTAATATTAGCGCCGGTATTCAATACAATACCGGTGGCAGGGCCGGGGCCATTGTTCTTAATAACAAAGCCCATTGCACGCGGGGCAGACACAAAACAACCCGGCAGGGCAGAAGAAGTGGTGGTGGACACTACAATGGCCGGCAATGCATTGCTCATGCTCATACCGCTTACTGATGTACGGGACTGGCACACGTTGCCTGCAAAATCAAATCCCCTTACACCATAAGTGGTTACTGCATCGCATTTTAAAATAGTAACATTTTCTTCTATAGCAATTGATTCCCCGTTGCACAAAACGCCGTCTGCACCCAGCAAAGATCCATACAGCCTGTAATAGCTGCTGTCCCCGTTGGTAAACTCGGGAGTAAGGGGGTTGCCGCCGATAGTAAGGCTGTTTAATACTATTCCGTTGGCGGGGTATTTTATCCAAAAGCCAATGGTGTCTGCACAGCCGTTGCCACCATTGATTAAACTGATATTCCTTGTATAAGTATCGCCCACTACTGCATTCACCAATGCCGGGGGAGGCGTGATGGTAAATGCAGGGGCCAGTAAAATATAGCTGTTTACGCTTGCATCTGCTTCACTAAAATTACAGCCGCTGCCGGTGCCCGCCACCACTATATTGTCCTTGGTGGAAGCAGCGCTGCCGCAAAAGGCACGCCGCCTGATAGTGAAGCGGAGTGTTTGCCCCAGCGTGGTAGTGCCTACTGAAAATACAGGGTTAGACAGGTCCGAGATATTGCTTTCAGTAATGGTGCCCACACCGCTTACTTTTGTTACAGAGCCGGGTATGTATTCCACCAGGCCGGGGGTATTGGTGGCGCCGAGGTTTACAGTAACAGTTACATTGGTACATGCAGGGAAAGATATCTGCACCGTAAGCAATGTACTGTCAAACCCACGGGTGATGGGTTCTGCAGGCACAGGATAAGTAATAAACTGGGCCGAGATAGTGTTGCAAAAAAGCAGTAATACAAAAAAGGCCGTAAGCCCTTTCACCTGGATGAAGAGTTTTCTCATTGGAGTATTTATTGATAATAAATGTCAGTTTTCTGAAAAACCGGTACAGACTGATGTAAGCAATGAATGGTAATGGTTCAAAGCATAAGCAGCCCGGGCCATTTAACAGGATTGGACTTAAAAGGATATTCCCTTCAAAATTCGCATAAAAAATCCGCAATGAAAAATAAAATTCACGGATTATCTTATTGAATAGTTTGGTAGACTTTACAGGTATACAGATGGTTGCAGTGCGCTTTCCTGCACAGGAGGAATCCAGGCGCTGTTGTAAATTGCGGCATGAAGCGGTATTCCCTTGTCATTGTTTCACTATTGTTCTTTGTTGTTATTAATACTTCTGGCTCCTGGCGGGACAATATCGGTACATCGGTTATAATTGTATATACAGCAGGGCTTGTTGTGTACAGCATCCTCCTTGTAGCAACAGGCCGGCAAATATACCTGGCAGCAAAAGAGCGGTTCAGCAACAGGAGAAGAAATATACCCGCTGCCTGCGCAGCAGCGGTGCTATTGCTTACAGCTATTAAGCCTTCGGGGTTTATTAACTTTACCGGGAACAGCGACAACGATGTGTTAGTGGCAAACAGTGGCGGTACTGCTGCCTGCACCACTGTTTTGCGGATGAAAAAAGATAAAACATTCACTGAAATAAACAACTGTTCTGTCCCGGACATGGTATCCGGACATTACCTGTACAGGAACGATACCATTTTCTTTTATGATGTTACCGGCAGCAGCGGCAGCTATTACCGTTTTGCAGTAATAAAAAAAAGAGATTTTAAAAAGCAAAAGATTGTTGGCGAAATGCTGCGGTATAAAAGCAGCAGCGGCCCGCTCCCCTATTCACTTTGGGTAAAGAAAAATAACCTGCCGGCGAAATAGCCGCTGCTTACTCAAATATTTTTTCTTCCCTTGTCAGCTGGCCCAGTTCATTCAGGCCTTCCACTATCACCCGCAGTTTTTTACAATTGTCACTGTTAAAAAAAGGGAGCGTTATCCTGCGCACATTTTTATCAATATACACATTGGGCGCCCAGTACAGCGTGGTGCGGTAATCATTTGCGGCCGGTGCAGCATCTGTGCTGTAATCCGGGGAATAAAACTCTCTTATAGGGGAATAGCCGTAAACGTTAGTAAAAGGCAGCGCTTTAAAAGAGCTGTTATTGGCAGCGCCTTTTTTGGTATATACCACTACTGCCCCTCCTCCTCCACCGCCGGTGCCACCCATAAACGGCGGCCTGAAAACTTTTACCATTGCCACATCGCTCATGGGAATATTCTGCATCTGCGTCAGGTCAGACATGGTTTCATTCAGGTAAAAATCTGTATTGCTGCCGCGCCACACCGCACTGCCCTCGCCGGTGGCATTAATCTGCAGGCCCGGCACCTTGCCCTGCAAATAAGTAAGGAGGTTAGGAGATGATGTGGCAAACGGATCGTCTTCCAGGGTAAAAATGTAGCCATCGCCGCCGCTGAAAAAGCCGGTGGTGTATTCCTTATCCAGCTTTTCTTTCAGCGATTTTTGTTTGGTCACCACTTTCACTTCTTCCAGCACCTGCACTTTTGCACCGGCAGCTTCCTGCGCCCGGCGGAGCGTGGCCAGGCTGCCTGTTTTAGCAGCAATGCTGCTGTCTATCCTTTCCGGCAGGTACAGGGCCGCCAGCATTTCTTTTTTTAACGGCGGCGCCTTGATAAAATTACTTTTAAAATTAAAAGAAGCGGCACTGGTCAGCGTCTTATCCTTGTCATTGCTCAGCTGGTAATAAAATTTTGCTGTATCAAAAAAATATTGAGAAGACAAAACAAAATCTCCCTGCTCATTGATGGGTATGCTGAAAAAGTCCGGGTTCTTATTGTTTGTTTTCAGGATGCCCATTATCGTTTTTCCATAATAAGCGCTCCTTGCAAGGCCCAGCACTTTGCCGGTAATGGCAATATGGTCATCGGGCGGGTAATTGATAACAGGCCATTTATCTGCCAGCAGATCTTCCCATTTAAACCTTCTCCACCCATTGGTCATCATCACCAGGTCAAGATGCTGCTTCACAGAATCATCATCGCCGGAAAAATAGTAAGCGGGGTTGTACACATAGCCTTTCAGGTCGCTGCTCAGCAGCAGTTGCGAATAAATATTTTCTTCATTTTTACTTACCGGGTTGATGTCTGCATCCGTAACCGCCACGGAAAGGTTGCTCAGCAGCTTGCCGCCCACGTCCACCTGGATCACATTACGGCCCCGTTTCGCAATATTTTTCTCAACAAGGTGCAGATCGGTAATGAACGAATGGTTATTGTTGTTGATGAATACCAGCCTTTCCGCCACCGGCAGCATCGCGTCATTGAACACGGTTACCTGCATCACGCCGTCCTGCAAACTGTCGGTGGGAATGGGGGCTGCAGCGCTTGTTTTTTTAGTAAGGTTTATCTGTGCCCCATATACCATGCGCTGCTGTATCTGCGCCACCACTATGTAGTGCAGCCATTCAGCAGCGGCAGAATCCGGCCTTGCCAGTGTATAACGGAGCTGGTTATCCGAAAAACTAATGTTCATTACCACTCCCTGCTTTTTGGCGGCAGGCAAAGCCGTTTCATGCGGCTTGTTGCTTTTGTCCTTCCATACAGCCCTGTATGTTTCGCCGCCAAGCGGCATAAAGCTGAAAACGCCCATGCCGTCATGCGCTGCGGTAAATGAAGCCACCACTTTGTTTTTATCATTCAGCACATCGCCTTTTGCAAATACAGGCGCTCCTTCCCTGTCCGTAGCTTTAAATGCCACACGGGAAGGCAGGTTTTCAACAAGGTCGCCGCCTTCAGGAAAAAAAGTAATGCTGTAAACAGAAGCCGCCGGCACTTTTTTGGGCAAGCCTTTTCTAGGAATAATATTGATGGGTTTTATACTTAGCAGCGTGGAATCAAAATTCAGCATCCAGCCGGTATATGCCCTGATGAATAAACGGGTATCGGAAAGCGTGTCGGGCAAGCTGAAATCCGAAGCGGCACCGGACAGCACCACCGGCATCATCCTGCGCTGCAGCACATTGCCCTTTTCATTGAGCAGCTCGGCAAAAACCGTTTTGCTGATGGCACCGGCCACATTATCTGCCGTAATATATGTTTTGAACCAAACGGTCTCACCGCTGCTGTACACGTTTTTATCTGTCTGGATATAGATTTTCTCCTGCATGTATTTTGTCTCTGCCGTATACAGTATGGAATCCGGCGCCTGCGCCTGTAAATTATTGTGAAGCCCCGTGAATAATAAAGTGAGAAGAATGGTACTGAATAAATTCTTTTGCATCGGATAAAGGTAAATATTTCAAAGAAAAGGGTGGTATAATTAACAAGCTTAAACAATACGGGATGTTCTGTACCTCATCCGCCCGAAAAAATCATTTTCAAAAACTGGTTTTTATTTATAATTTTATAACAGCCATTCGCACTACCCGTTAATTTCCTGTGCCATACCCCTGGAATAAACGGAACCATTTTGCCCGGAAGCACTTTAGCCAGCAGCTAACGAACAGCGTCATCACCTAAAACTTTTACAAATGGTTACAGAAACACAACACCGCTCACTCGTAGATGAATGCAGGGAATGGTACAGCCTGCTGGGCACCTACCGCCAACGGATCAGCAACCTGAAAAATGAATTGTATTTTTTTGCCCCCGGCAAAACAAATGAAGATACAAGGCTGGGCATTGAGCATTTTCATAACCAGTTCCATATCCAGCTTATCAATATCCATGATTTGAAACATGAAATAAAACAGCATATCACGGAAGCTGAACGCCGCCCCGGCTTTGGCCACCGCATACCGCATCATACTATAAAAGGCAAGCTTGACCTGCTCATAAGCGACCTTGATGAACTGGAAGCAGCGTTTTACCGTTTTATAAAACAATAGCTGCCGGAACAGCAACGAATCAATAATTTTGCTTCTATCCTGTTGTACAATGAATATTCAACCCGGCTCCATTATTGCCAGCTCCGCTTCCCTGGAAGATCCTCATTTTAAGAAGGCAGTTATTTTTATTGCCGAGCACAATGAAAAAGGTGCCCTGGGATTTATCATCAACAAACCTTTTCCCAGAGCGTTGAATGAATTGGTTGAGTTCCGGGATTCCGTTGCCTTCCCATTATTTGAAGGCGGCCCCGTTGCAACAGAAAGCCTTTACTTCCTGCACTGCCGGCCCGACATGATAGAAGGCGGCATCCCTGTGGCCGGCCCCGTTTACATGGGTGGAAATTTTAAGCAGGCTGTTGCCTGCATTAATAATAACAGCATACAGCCCGGTGAAATAAAAATATTCATCGGCTATTGCGGGTGGGACAATAACGGGCTGGAAGATGAAATACAGGAAGGCAGCTGGCGGCTAACGGAAACGGGTATTCGAATTGCTTTTTTATATAATACTGAAAAAATTTGGGAAGAAATAAGCAGGGATAATTAATACCCAGAAATAAAGATTGTAAAACGGGTACTCTCTTCCTGTATAATGGCGGTCACGCCAAGAGAAGCCATACAGAAGCCTGCCGGTAATAATGCAGTATGAATCACTGACCAGATAGTTTATTTTTTTACCCGGCAGTAACAAAGATACTGGCCCGGCGGGTATTTTCAGCAATCATTCATTGCCAAAATATACATTTCCTGCATTTTGAAGCCCGTTCACAATTGCGTGAGAGTTTGCAACAATATATTTATTGCCCGAAATGCTGACCGACTGCCCAAAAAGATCACCGGCGGCAGGAAAATCAGACTGGATAATATCCATCCGTGTAAAGTTGGTTCCGTTCAAACTTTTGTAAACGTACACGGTACCTATCCGGTCAGAATAATAAGAGCTGCCCCCGTTAGGATATTCTATTCCACCAGACGCTCCTATGAGCAACGTGTTACCCGATAAACTGACAGACATGCCAAAAGTGAGGTCGACTATTGATATGGCTGAGGCTGACCCCACAGGTTGCATTTGCCCTGCACCCGGTACAATTTCAAAATTATAAATAAAAAGAGAGCCGATATTGGTCCATGTGCTGCCAGTTCTTTCATATATATAGACAGTGGAACTGGTATTGGTATAAGAAGTAGCCCAGGGCGCTCCAACTACCAGTTTATTGGAAGACAAACTGATTGCAAGACCAAACTGCGCACTTGCCGTGTAGCCTTGCAGCTTCTGCTGAAAGTTCCACACACCGCCACCGAAAGCATACACATAAACGGCTCCGGCATTGGAATAGGAATAGGTTGCATTATCCTGGCCCGTTGCGCCAATGGCAACATAATCAGTGTCCATTGAAACAGTAATGCCATAGTTATCCGATGCACTCAAATCCGTAGGAATAATAGTTTGCACTAATCCCCAGGCTGTACCCGTTTTTTTATAACAAAACACCGCTCCTGCATCGTTAGTTCCATAATAGGGTGCCCCAATTACTACACCGGCGCCTCCTGTATTATAAGCGCACACACCAACCGACCATCCAAAATCTTCATACGCTGCCCCTGCCCTGTTTACAATTGCTGTATCTAATAGCCAGGAAGTACCCGACCTGTGGTAAATATAAGCCCGGCCCTGTACCACATTCCCATTGTAGGTTTTATTGGGACATCCAACAACTGCATAATCACCCGATATAGCCACAGCACCGCCAAAATAATCGGACGCGGCTGAATCATACGCGGCCAGTCTTGCCGTTTGTTTCCACCCCGCAGAGGTTTTATTAAAAATATAGGCTGCACCCATGTTTGATAAAGTTGACTTATATTTTGGTGCGCCTACGATGGCATAATCTCCGGAAATGGCAACCCTGGTGCCAAAGCCTGCAAGAGCAACCGGCTGGGTGGAATTGCGGCTTAAAGGATCCGATTTATTTTCATCGCTGAAAGACAAAGCCCGCCAGGCCGTGCCGTCAAAAAACATTACCGAACCTTTATCCGTATCAAAAGCCAATAAACCGGTTGCAGGGTTAGCAATCGCTTTTCGCTGCGCCGTTGTCAGCCTTGGTATTAACACGCCCTTATTGGTAGCACTGACATCCAGCGCTGCAGTGTTGTTAGGCGCTGTTGTACCGATGCCTACATTCTGGGCAATAGCAAATGAACCGGGAATAATAAGCAGGGAGAGCAGAAGTATTTTCATAATGGAAAAGTTTATAAATGCTTGTAATGGCTATTAAAATAAATGGCCGGCTATAGAAGGAATATAAACGTACGGAAAAAAAGTTCTCCGTCCAAATTCCGGGCGCATATGATTTTTTTTTGGGGGATTGCAGAGGGCGTTTTTTAAGCGCTTTATCGCTAATAGTCGCCATCTGCACGCCAAAGGGATAATAGCTCTGCTCCTGCACCAACGGGGTTGTAACATTATTCTGAAACCAGTTTGGCAGGCAAATAAAAATAGTTGGATTCAAACAATTGATACTTCTATTCCCAAATTCAAACTGCCGCATAAAATGGTCAGCTCCTTAGGTAAATAAACATATTGAGCAAAATATTTATCAGATACTGATTTTAGACTAATCATAAAATTGATAGTCGCATAATCAATCTCCTTTGTACTGCTAATTAAAGCCAATTTTTTTTTGCTTTTTTTTAAATATGTAATAGCATCGGATACCTGTTTTTCATAATTATCTAATTCTGCCTCACTGATAGTGGTAGATATAAAAGAGTATTGCTTTCCTTGTTTATTTGATTTTGATTTCAAGCTTTCGTCTTTATATCTTTTTACAAATCCCTTTAACCGACTTTTTAATATAAAATCATCTATATCAAGATTTTTTCCGGCAATACTTAAAACGCAACTCATATTTTGTTCATTATTTTTCATAAAAAACTATAATGGCGACAATGCCCCACAACCTCCACAAACTGGTATTGTTACAGCACCTTCTACTATCTTCCAAAGTATATATAATCCCACTCCGACCTCACCCCCTGTAGCAACTTGTTTTGGAGCAGGTGATGGTGTTGCTGGTATAGGCTGTGGGCTGAACTTTGGACGACCTAAATCTAACCGAACAAAATTTCTCTATTCTTTATTTCCATCATTTGGTAGACAGTAAATATCTATATCGAATTTAATATCCAACTCTTTTATTAATTTATTATACCTCGAATTTAAATAAATAGAAGGTATGCTTTCTCCATTATCAAATCGTAGAAATAAACCACAGGAAAAATAACAACTATATTTTTCTACTAATGGCTTAAGAGTATCTATTTTGGGTTCAAGAATATCTAGTATATTATTCATTTGGTCTTCAAATGAATGATATTCATCCAATTGCGATTTCATCAACCATCGGTTTCGTTTTATTAGTACTGGATTATCCGAAATGGAATTAGGAATTTTCTTTTGACCTTTCACGTAGATTTTAGATGGAATGATACTGAGTATTTGAGAAATTTCTTCATGAGAAATATCTTCAAAATCTGCAATTACAAAATCCAAAAAAATTTCATGCTTCATATTTATTTACCATATTTTAAAATACTAATAACCAAGATAATGTGCCACCGGAAAGAACTGCTGCTACGCCTTCTGCTACTTTTAAAACTCCATAAGTTATAATAGCAGCTGTTGCCACCTTTACTGCAACTGTGCCTAAAGTTACGAGGCCGTTGTTAATACTATAGCCTGTTTCTTCTGCTTCTCCGGTGCCATCCTTTGCTCTTTCATATATTTTACCACTTTTATCCTTCCATAAATCATGTCTGCTTCCAAAATCTTTATCATTGTGATTCCATCCGGATTTTTTAAGTTGCTCAACTTCCCAAGGTGTTAGTTTCTGTAAGGGGCCTGGATCACCATTATCTGCCGGATCAAAAGAGTTATTTCCATTTTGGTTAAAACTAACAAATAATTGCGATTGACTCCTGTCTCCGTTCGAGTTATAAATATTATTATTTTTATTGTTACTTTTTTTATTATTATTTTTACTTTTCCCTCCTCCATGCAAATAATTTCCATATCCGCCTCCGCTTAATTTACTTAAGGCATTCTCAAAATTGCCCCAACCGCCCCATCCACCGCCATCGCTTCCACTGCCGCCACCACCTCCGCCATTTCCTCCACCAGAATAGAAAAATCCCAATCCTTCGAGCGGATCGCCACTCGGGCCTATCGAGCCATACTGCGGATCAGGATCGGGGTCCTCTTCTTCGGCCATTTCGCTCTTTAACCCGGGGGGGTCATTAAAAACAACAGGGTTATTATCGCCAAACTGGTAGGGCGTTAAGCCAATTGCCAGTTCACTCAAAATATCAACTCCCGTAAACCTTCCAATTTGCGCATCATACTTTCTAAAGAATGTATTGTAGTAGTTTAACTCGTCCTCCAATTCAACACCACCATCATATTTGTACGGTGTATTGCTTTTCTTCAATGCTTTATCGCTTATTGCTGCCATCTGCACACCAAAAGGATAATAGCTTTGCTCCTGTACCAACGGGCCCGTGTAGTGCTTTACGGTTATATCGTCAAAATATACATCCTGCGGACTTTCGTTGCTCACGTATACATAAAGGTAGCCGTTCTTGGTTATCGTTTGCAGCGGCGCAACTAAAGCAGACTTGGTAGTATCAGACAGCACCTGTATTACATTGCTGTCTGCAGCTACATAATTAAACTGGTTGTCCAGTAACACCCAGGTAAGGTATGCTTTTGGCCTTAAGCTGTTATAATTTCTTGTACTTAAAAAATTGGATATGTTGGGGCTTAATGTTGTGCTTAGTGCAGACTGGTCGGAGGCAACTATTTTACCACCGCTGTTATTTACCACTGCACCCGGCAATACGGCGGCTACGAAGATTTCGTTGCCGAAGAAAAATCAGCAAACCTTTTTTCAAGTAACGCCTGAAGTTCGTTATGATTAGTTTTAAGTCCATTTGTAGAAATTCCGATTGGAGTTCCAAATTTTTTATAGTTTTCCTGCATTATTTTTCGTTTAAAAGCACTCTTTTGTTTTTCAATGTATTCGTTTGGATTTCTTACAATGATGCTTATGAACATCTGATTTACAATTTTTATACTATCAATTTTAATTATGTCATTCCATGGTATAAAACCTGCACTTACATACATCGCATTTTCTGTAATACCCTCATCGGAAATAATTAATCCGCGTGATTTATCGCCAATCTTTTTAAAAATAAATAGTCCAACAATCCCAAAAAATATGATACCTAAAAGACCTGATATAAATATTATAGCCGAACTTCTCATAATAAAACTTTCATATTTTGACGGGTTTATTATGAAACATATCCCAATCCCTATAAAAACAAAACAACCCAAAAGCATTAAAGTTAGTTTGGATTTACTTAGTTGTATTTCAACTGTTTTTGAACTAACCATACTTTTTAAAAACTATTTTAACGAACGGAAAGAATTATACTCGTAATCAGAGGAATAACTATAAGAAGTGATACTTTAATATAATTTTCAGTACAATGTTCAGATATTAAATTTCCTATAAACCATGCTCCTCCAACAATCCATCCAGCAACAGGCACACTAGCTCCAATAGTATATACAGCTCCATCTAAAATTAAATCTGCTGCATGGTAAGGTTGAAATCCATTTGCAGCGCCGTCAGCTAACGTAATCACAGCTCCAACACCAGCTAACCCCAAGCGGTTCTAAAATAAATACTCATAAATGATGTTTATCCTTAAAGACTATTTATCATCACTAGACTCATTATCTCCAACTGCATGTAGCTAAAATTTCCTACTCCAATTTGCTAACCTTCTCATACATAGCTTTATTTTGTATCCTATTTATAATTTGAGGAATTAAAAATCCAACTGCTAATAATAAATAATAACTATTTAAAAAGTTATGCCTTATTAAATGAAGTGTTATAGCAAATACAATCAAAATGATTTGAAATAAAATAATGAATTTACCTGTATTGCTTGCCAAAAGATTAGGCTTAGGAATTATTTGTCTTTCATTCTGATTATTATATTTTTTTACAGCAGCGTAGAAGTTGCTAAATACACTATTTCCTTTTACAGCTTCCTCAAAATTTTTATTATCTTTAAATATAAAAGTTCTTGCTCCCTTATTCATGTACAAGGTAAGACTAGTATTTTTTTTTGTATCAAAATAAAATTTATATCCTTCAATTTCTTCCCACAAAAAAGAATCTTCTTTTAGCACAGTATCCGTATCCAACAAATATTGGATAATAGAGAAGGTTGAATCATCAAAAGAAAGAAGAACATTTTTTTTCAGGAAATAACTTTTAATTCTCTTCCCTAAAAGAAATGGCATAATAAGGAGCAGGAAAGGTAACCATAAGCTTAGCAATTTTGAGCCGTATTGTTTACCTAAATAAATGAGACCTCCAATTAATGCAAGAATTATAATAATCATAAAAAACAAAAACAAAGAAAAATCATTATAAAGTTCTGTTTTGTATCTCTTTTCCATTTTAATACTTTTTCATTTGCTATTTTCTATTACATCATAAATATCCATACCCGTACTAACTGAACCTGCGCCGAAACCAATCCAATCCCAAACTTCGCCCACTCCTATAAATTCTGCAACGCCTGCCACAACCCCGAGACCTACCTGAAGTCCATCCTTCCAATAATTAGCATCAGGATTTGTTGCCATATCATAAATGGCCAAACCCGCTCCAACTATAGCTCCAATAGCAGTAGTAGGTCCTGTAAAAGCCTTCATTAGAGGAGCGCTTTCTTTCATTAAAATTTTTGCACCAGTAAAAGCAGTAGATTCAAAATCTGCAGCAAGGCCGACTCCTTCTTTTACTTTCTCTGCAATTTCCCACCCATTTTTCTCTTCCCCACTTTCATTGCCATCCCTCTTTGGCGCAAGCGTCCGCTTGTGCCCTTCGCTTTAATAAAACTTTTTGAAAAACAAAAAAGATACGACAATTTACTATGTTTTATGGCACAAGCGGACGCTTGCGCCAAGTAACTCTCTACGGATTGGCAACCTTGCGCCAAAAGGAGGCCTATTTTGCCACCGCTATTGCTTACAACGCCGCCCGGTAATACAGCCAGTATGTCATTTAACAAGCCGGGGCCACTGGAAATTAATCCTAAAACAAAAATGGTTCGTGTGGCACGAACCGGCGAAGAAAGGCTTTCAATCATTGCTTAGTTCAAATCATAATTTCCATGTTTACTTTTATAATAAGCAGCGAACGAAAGGGATAATATAAATAAGAATGCACTGCCAATTAAATATAAATAGAAATAAAAATTAATGGTTCTTTTTTTCTGATTGTCAAATAACAAATATTCTTCTCTTAGAAAATCAGATTTTTTTGAGCTTATTAAAATAAAATTAAAAATCATAGTAGCTATTATCAATGATAGCCCGCCCCATTTATTTATTAAAGTATGTTTGTTTAAAATGCTTAGAAATATTATTACTGGTACAAGATTAATATTAGGCATTGCAGAAAGTAAGATGATGGCAGACCCCCGTAAAGTATCTTTACTTTTTTTACCGGTAGTATTATACCAATCATAGGCTCTGCAGTAGAAAGCATAATAGATATTCATTATTGAAATTATTTGTTTATAAAAAGCTTACTCACCGTCAATATTCTCTGCAATTGATTTACCTGTAATTCCTTCTGTGATTAAATCTGCAAAAAAATAAGTGGCACCAACAGCCCAACCCCATCCCGGTACTAAAGAAGCCGCACTAACAACAGTTTCTAATCCTCTACCAATGCTTGGTTTGTCAATAAATTTATAGGCATTATACCCTACAGATGCAGCACCTAATGCCCTGCCTGCTAGTTCGACCGATATCCCCTTTACTAAGCTTCTTTCTCCTAAGTTTATAACCTCTTTAGACGTATTTGATAATGAATTAGCCAGGTTTTGTGCACCAATTGTACCATGAATTGTTAAGTCTGTAGTTACTATACTGGCATCCGTAATTTTTTGTGTAAAGTCCCATCCGTTTCTCCCTTCCCCACTTTCATTGCCATCCCCATACAAGCTACTAAGAAACGAAAAATCACTTTGAATGCTCTCTGTTGATACAAAAAAATCAGAATAGCTATTGCCGCTGCTGTTAGCAGTATAGCTTAAATTAAAACCGCCATTTACACTAACGGCAGATATATTGCTCATACCCATATTGCCTGAAAAAGTTACAGCATAGTATGCTGCCACAGCTTCAGCCGTAATAGGCCCATTCGAAAAAAATGCATCATGTCCTTCGGGCACACTATTCCATGCCCCCTGCCAAAACCCGGCATAAGGCCCGTTGCCAAATCCACCTCCTCCGCCACCTCCACCACCTCCCCCTCCACCACCACTGCTGGCATAATAATCATAATCCATCCCCCCATATATAAATGCCTCGCCTGACCATGCATTATGCCGTGCTATCGTAAGCTCGTCATAAAGTGATATGCCTCCAGAATACCTTGCAGGTGGTGCAGCTCGGGCTGCCAACTGCGCCCCGCCTGGGTCATTAAAGTAAACAGGATTGTTATTTCCAAACTGGTAGGGTGTCAGCCGTTTTGTCTTTTCGCTCAACATATCTATCCCCGTAAACCTCCCAATCTGTGCATCGTATTTCCTGTAAAAAGTGCTGTAATAATTCAGCTCTTCCTCCAGTTCAACACCACCATCATATTTGTACGGTGTATTGCTTTTCTTCAATGCTTTATCGCTTATTGCTGCCATCTGCACACCAAAGGGAGGGGTTGGCAACCTTGCGCCAAGGGGGGGCCGCCCAAAAAGTTATTTAAAATTCTCGTAAAGTTCCTTATCGCTTTTTTGCAAATTTTTTATTCTTAGATAAAGAAAGATTCCTGTTAGTAATGAAAAAGGAATAGTTTGAGGTTTGTAAATAAGTTGTAGCACTATAGCAATGCAAATAAATGCCCCTAATCCAATTACACTATATCCCCCGGCTTTTGTTGCATAGAAATTTGGCAAGAGAGTAATTCTTTCATCTAAATTTTTATTTTCGTTATAAAGTGCAAAAAATGATTTTATATTTTTTAAAACATTATGTTCATCGTTCAATTGCTTAAAAAACGAAAACTTAGCTTTCTCTCTATTTTTAAGAATTAATTTAAGATATGAGGAATCATTAAACTCTGATTGTGCCATTTGAAATGATTTTATATCAGAATATCTATAAACATATTCTTTTTCTAAGCCTTCTGTTTTTTTATTGATTATGCTAATTTTGAAATACTCATTAGTTAATTCAATTATTGCCTTTTTGGAAAAGACATTCATTTTTTGATTGATAAAAAGTAAAGGGCAGATAAAAAAAATTACCACCCCAATAACAATTATGGTTAATGAAAAGCCTAACTGGGTACTTAAAAATATTGCCCCAGATAGTCCCGTCAATATAAATATTATTACGCCGCCAACGAACAAAAAGAGCCTATTTGTTTCAAGTAAGGAAGTTTCTATTTTAGTAAGTTTTAGCATTCTTTTTAGCTTTTAAAAAATTATTCTTCTTTGGATCCTATTGAAATAACATCATTTGTAACAGTTGCAGCACCAAACCATAAGGATAACATTTCTGCGGCTTCTCCAAGCCCGGGAGTTAACAAAATTGCAGCACTAACTACCCCCAAAGCCATTTGAGTTCCGTTATGCCAATTAACTCCATTTTGAGACATGTCAATAGCTGCATCTATAGTACCTAAGGCTGCTCCGGCAAGTCCTAAACCCTTTTCTGCTACTTTTAAACCTGTTGCTGCAACGCCCGCTGCTTTATCCATGTTATTACCCACAGCTAAAATAGTACTTCCTACATCAGTAATGTATGAGGAGGGTTCAGTAATATTTTTCACTGTCTCCAACGTGCCTGCAACCTCTCCGCTACTTTCATTATTATTCCCATACAAGCTACTAAGAAACGAAAAATCACTTTGAATACTCTCTGTTGATACAAAATAGTCAGAATAGCTATTGCCGCTGCTGTTAGCAGTATAGCTTAAATTAAAACCGCCATTTACACCAACAGCAGATACATTGCTCATGGTTGAATACGTTGCTGCATAGAAGGCTGCCACAGCTTCAGCAGGAATAGGCCCATTCGGAAAGAATGCATTACCGCCTTCCGGTACACTATTCCATACCCCCTGCCAAAACCCGGCATAAGGCCCGTTGCCAAATCCACCTCCCCCACCTCCCCCACCTCCCCCACCTCCTCCTGCTCCACCACCTCCTCCGCCGCCACTTCCGGCATAATCATAATCCATTCCTCCAAATATAAACGCGTCCCCCGACCATGCATTATGCCGTGCTATCGTAAGCTCGTCATAAAGCGATATGCCTCCAGAATACCTTGCAGGTGGTGCAGCTCGGGCTGCCAACTGCGCCCCTCTTTGGTCATTAAAGTAAACAGGATTGTTATTTCCGAACTGGTAGGGTGTCAGCCGTTTTGTCTTTTCGCTCAATAGTCAAATTAATTCTCGTTGTCATTATCAGGTAGATTGTATAAATCTATATTGAACTTAACATTTAACTCTTTAATTAATCTGTTATATCTAGAATCCAAGTAGATAGATGGAGTACTTTCTCCATTGTTAAACCTTAAATAAATCGCACAAATAAATTCACAATCATATTTTTCACAAAAATTTTTAAGAATAGCAATCTTAGGTTCTAGAATATCTAAAGTTGCATCCATTTGGTCTTTAAAAGAATAAAATTCACTTAATGGATTTGCCATTATCCACCTATTGCTACTCCACAACGCAGGATTAGGAGAATTTGAGTGAGGAATTCTTTTTGTTCCTTTAATATAAATTTTATACGGGGTCATGTCAAGTGCCCGGGAAATTTCATCGTGGGAAATATCATCAAAGTCATTAATGGCAAAATTCAAAAAAACTTTATTTTTCATAATTGTATATATTTAGATAAAAATAGGAATTTCTGGAACAACTGGTTCTAAAACCGGAGGTTCAAAAACTGGCGGTTCAATTATAGGATTTACATCCGGAATTCCTGGCGAAACGGGCGTAGGTGTGTGATTCGGAGTTAAAGGCGCTTTCGGTGTATTCGGATGAATTTTTGTAGGATCATAAAATTTAGGGGGAACCAAATTGTCTTGTACTGGTGACATTTGAGTTTCCGTTACGACTCCCCCTTTAATTTTATATCCGGTTGGATATGCTTCACCTTTTCCATCTTTATCTTGTTCATAAATATTACCTTCCTTGTCTTTTTTTAAATCATGTTTACCTCCAAATCGTTTGTCATGATGGGACCACTTAGTAGCTTTTTCATACTGCTCAACCTCCCAAGGAGATAATGGCTGCAATGGTCCAGGATTACCACTACCCATGAAGCCAAAAAAGTTTTCTATGTTTCCATTTTGACTGGAACTAATAAATAATTGCCATCGGTTTGTGCTCCTATGTGAATTATAAGAAGTATATGTATTTTTACTTCTTCCTCCGCCACCATGCAAATAATTTCCATATCCTCCGCCGCCTAAATTGCTAAGGGCATTCCCAAAATTACTCCAGCCACCCCAGCCGCCACCACCACCTCCACCACCGCCAGAATAGGAAAATCCCAATCCTTCGAGGGGATCACCACTTGGGCCTATCGAACCATATTGCGGATCAGGGTCGGGGTCAGGGTCAGGATCTCCCTGCTCAAGCAGTAACCCTGTTGGATCATTAAAAACAACAGGATTATTACCACCAAACTGGTAGGGTGTTAAGCCAACTACCAGTTCGCTCAAAATATCAACCCCCGTAAATCTTCCAATCTGTGCGTCATACTTTCTAAAGAATGTATTGTAGTAGTTTAACTCTTCCTCCAGTTCAACACCACCATCATATTTGTACGGCGTATTGCTCTTCTTCAATGCCTTATCGCTGATAGCCGCCATCTGCACGCCAAAAGGATAATAGCTTTGCTCCTGCACTAACGGGCCCGTGTAGTGTTTTACCGTTATATCATCAAAGTACACATCCTGCGGGCTTTCGTTGCTTACATATACATAAAGATAGCCGTTCTTACTTATGGTTTGCAATGGAGCTACCAGCGCCTGCTTGCTGCTGCCGGATAATACCTGCACCACGCCACCGGTAACATATTTAAACTGGTTGTCAAACAGTATCCAGTTGAGGTACGCTTTAGGCAGCGTGTTGTTATAGTTCCTGCCGTTTAAAAAACTGGTCACATTAGGGCTTAGCAGGCTGCTTACCGTGCTTTGGTCGCCGGTGCCTATTTTGCCGCCGCTGTTGCTTACCACGGCACCCGGCAGCACGGCGTTCAAAAATTTTATTACTTTAATAATTATCAGTCTAGGATACAAGGAGTACAGGAGAAGAATCATTACTCAAGAGCATCTCTAATCCCCTCTACCTAATATTTGGAAAAATATCATCGGCTGTATTGGGAATTTTATCCCTACCTGATGAAAAAACAATATAACTGGTATCAGTTTTTTTGTAATTGAACTTTGTATTGCTCGCTTTTTTCCCTCTAAACATTATAGGATCATCAATAATGACAGCGGGATCTGATTGCTGCAATTGGTATAAATTATCTGGATATTGGCTTTTTCTTGATTTATAAAATTCAATTGCTTTTACCAAATTGTTCAACCTCAATTGAGAAAAATATTCAAAGTCCTTTGCCCCCACATCACTATACTCAAGTCTGTAGTATAGGAATCCGTAGGCTAAAAATGTAATGATCATACCCCCAAGACCGATAAAAGCAAGCACCCTGTCTTTAAACTTAAAAAGTCCTTGCCATAACAATACCAAGCCCGAAAAAAAACCCACTAAAGGGATAAGACCCAGCCATCCGTATTTATATAATTTCTTACCAGTGGTTTTATTATTGCACTTCATTTTATTAAGTTTCTTTGATATTAATAAGATCCAAGCATAACATGAATCTACTATATACTAACTATTTAATAAAACATAAAAAGCTAAATTCTTTTTCCGCCCTTGTACGAAATAATAGTTCTAAAGTATCTTCTATTCTATTCACCATTAAACAAGTGATGAAAATAGTACTACCATCATTTAAAAAAATTTTATAGTACCGGTAACTTGCAAAAGAATATACTCCTGTTTTTCGTCCGTAAGAAACATGGTATTCTAATTTTTGAATATTATCAAATGAACCATTGTCAATACTTTTTTTAGGGGAATAATAAGAGAAGGTTCTTTTTTCTGTATTTATTATAAAAGAGCAATTCCAATTAGTTATCAAATATTGTATATGCAATATGAATGCAGGAATGAAGTCTATTAAAAATATCAGTATTAATACTACCCAGGTTTCAGTTAATAACAGGTAATCAGAAAAATATTTTATAATGAGAAATAAAGCTATATTCTTTGTAAAAGGTTTATATAGCAACAAAAATTGTTGTTTAAGCGTAATCTTATAATTATAAGTCATTATAAAAAGAGTTATAGGTGCGGCTACATTCTAGTTGAGATATGCTTTAGACAATACAAAAGTTTGGCAGGTATGGTTACATTGAACTATTTTATGAAACACAATACCTTTAATTCTTTTTCTGCTTTAATTCGTAATAATGATTCTATGGTGTTTTCAATATCATTTATCATTAAACAGGTTACCACAATTACATCGCCATTAGTAAGCACTATTTTATAATAACGATAACGGGCAAAAGAATAAATTCCTGTTTTACGTGCGTATGAAACATAATATTCCAACAATTTTATTTCAGAGAAGCTATATTTCTTTTCTTCCTGTTTAGACAAATAACTAAATGTTCTGTCTATCGTATTTATCGAAAATTCTGCCTTATAATTTTTATTTAAATATTGTACATGAAGGATCAATGCAGGCAATGTATCAAATAGAAAAATCCCTCCCAATGTAATAAGCAATGGACCCAAGGAAATTGTGTGATAACGGTAATATACAATCCCAATTATACCTAAATGTAATAAAACGGGTTGCAGTAATAACCGCAACTGCTGGCCTAAATTAACACGATATCTATAAATCATTTCAACATTTTACTTTCTAATTTTAATATGGCATCCAACCGGATTGTAATCCAGATTCATAGCTGCTTAGACCATTTATTAACGTGTTTGTTGCAGGTTTTGCAACATTATCATAAAATTGTTCAGTAGCTCCAAAAGAAACTCCAACAGCTGCTCCTAGCAATGCACCAAGCGGTCCTCCTTCACTACCAGTTACTAACCCGTAAATCATTGGTGCTAAAATCGAAGAAACAGTTCCCGTAATTCTATATGAAGCTCTTTCTCCGCTAATCTCTCCCTCATTATATTCATTAAGTGTCGCATAGGTTTCTAATCCTGCTACCACATAACCAGCCCCACTAGCTACCTTTGCTAATTTTTCATAAGTAGCAGCATCTGCTATCATTTTTATATATCCGCTATTCATTCTAAGTGTAAGAATGCCTGGGGAAGCCTCGTTATGAAAATATGTGTATTCTTTCATCAACTCAAATGAAATTTCAGCTGGTTCACCAACTTTTAAGATTCTTGTGAAATATTCCATGTTTGGAGCATTTCCTGTCAGAAAGCTGTTCCACTTATATCCTTCCAACACTCCATCTAAATTCTCGCTTCCTCCGTTGGATTGAACATAACTGTAGTGCTGCCAAGTACCTAATACACCTTTTGAATTGGTACCCACATAACCCTGAAAGCCCATTTGATCCAATACACTACGGGATGAAGCCCCCTGAATATTATAATAATTTCCACCACCTCCTCCATCACCCTCATTGCCCCAGGCATAAAACCCAATATTATTCCAATATAGCTCATCCAGCCACCCTGTATGGTATTCTCCATCAGGCCCCTTTTCTGAACGACCATTAAATTGAGCTCCGCCCGGATCATTAAAATAAACAGGATTGTTATTTCCAAACTGGTAGGGCGTTATGCCAACTACCTGTTCACTCAAAATATCTATACCCGTAAACCTGCCAATCTGTGCATCATACTTTCTAAAGAATGTACTATAATAATTTAACTCTTCTTCCAGTTCAATACCGCCGTCATATTTATAGGCTATATTGTTTTTCTTCAGCGCCTTATCACTGATGGCTGCCATCTGCACGCCAAAAGGATAATAGCTTTGCTCCTGTACCAGCGGGCCCGTGTAGTGCTTTACCGTTATGTCATCAAAATATACATCCTGCGGGCTTTCATTGCTTACATATACATAAAGATAGCCGTTCTTACTCATGGTTTGCAGTGGTGCATTAAGCACCTGCTTGCTGCTGCCGGATAATACCTGTACTACGCCACCGGTAACGTATTTAAACTGGCTGTCAAACAGTATCCAGTTAAGGTATGCCTTAGGCAAAGTGTTGTTATAGTTCCTGTCGTTTAAAAAACTGGTCACATTAGGGCTTAGCAGGCTGCTTACCGTGCTTTGGTCGCCGGTGCCTATTTTGCCGCCGCTGTTGCTTACCACGGTGCCCGGCAGCACGGCCAGTATATCGTT
>JBEHYP010000009.1:0-51385 GCA_048498115.1 Bacteroidota bacterium
GCACTTAAATAATAACGTACTTCACTGTCGGGTATAAAGTCCATGTGGTCAATCACCATATCTTCAACGCCGAGTTGCTTTATAATATTAGTGTATCGGCTTTGTTCTTCATAATTCTCGCCGGCAATCATCAATAGCAGCCCTGCAACTTCAGGGCGACCGTCTTTTTTTAGCAAAGCCATCGCCTCCAGCAACATATCAAGCCCCTTATATGGGCGGATAAAACCAAAGAATAAAATTATTTTTTTATCAAGCGGCAAGTCAAAATGTTTTCTTGCTTCATCCTTACTCTTCTTCTCACCAAAGTTATCATATAACGGGTGTACAATTTGTTTAGCAGGCTTTTGGGTGAACAAGCGCAGGTCGCTCATTACCTTTTCACTCATGGTAATAAATGCATCGCAGGCGCCGAGGAAGTATTTGGTAAACGGCCTGTCCCCCGCCCTTTTTTCATGAGGCAAAACATTATCTGTAATAGCAATAATTTTTGTGTGATGATTTTTTTTAACCCTGCGTAAAATAGTACCGAGACTAGGCCCCATAAAGGGTAGCCAATAACGAACCACGACAATATCAGGCCGCAGCTTTTTTAACTCATTACCTACGCTTAACCAATTTAATGGGTTTATGGAATTGATACGCACTTTTATATTTATGCCTTGCGGCGGAGGCTCCGAAGAATATTGCGTGGTACCCGGAAATAAAAAGCCCGGATATTGAAGGGAGAATGTATAAATTACTGCATCATCACCCTGTTGCTGAAAAGCCCTTGCCAGCCTTTCATCGAACGATGCCAACCCGCCGCGCAAGGGATGAGCGGGGCCTATAATAACCACTTTTTGCATGCGCAAATATCTGTGATTCTATCCTAACCTTAATTTTTTCTCAATAAGGTAAGTGTTTCTTTCCGCGGAGTTGCGGGCGATAAGTTCAGACACAAAACCGGCGAGAAACAACTGAATACCAATTATCATAGCGGTGAGCGCTATGTAAAATGCCGGCTTGTTGGTTAATGCAAAATGCTCGCTAGAGGCCCTGGACACCACCAGGTAAATAAAACTTATAAAACCCAGGAGGAAAAACAGCGTGCCGTATAAGCCAAAAAAATGCATTGGCCTTTTACTAAACCGGCCAACAAACGTGATGGTAGTGAGGTCGAGAAAGCCATTTACAAACCTGTCGAATCCAAATTTTGTAACGCCGTATTTACGGGCACGGTGCTCCACCACTTTTTCGGTTATCTTTCTAAACCCTGCCCACTTGGCCAATACCGGTATGTTGCGGTGCATTTCGCCATACACCTCAATGCTTTTTACCACTTTCTTTTTGTATGCTTTAAGGCCGCAATTAAAATCGTGCAGCTTTATGCCTGATACCTGCCTGGCCAATGCATTAAACACTTTTGAAGGAAGGTTTTTGGTTAGCTTATTATCGTACCGTACTTTTTTCCAGCCGCTCACCAAATCGTAGCCGTCCTCCACTATCATGCGGCGCAGTTCAGGTATTTCATCAGGACTATCCTGCATGTCGGCATCCATGGTTATCACTACATCACCCTGCGCTGCCTTAAACCCTTCGTTAAGCGCAGCAGATTTGCCATAATTACGCTGAAATTTTATGCCCTTTACGCAAGGGTTGCCCAATGCAAGTTTTTCAATTACGTCCCAGCTATTATCCGTACTGCCATCATCCACCATTATTATCTCGTAGGAAAAACTATTTGCAGTTACCACGCGCTCTATCCACGCGCACAGTTCGGGCAGCGATTCATCTTCATTAAATAAAGGAATAACGATAGAAATGTCCATTAAAACGGGTTAATGTTCTTAGTTTATCAATTGCCGGTTTTTTTTCTAACCGCCGCACCCACTAACGCCCCCAAAGCGCCTGTTATACCGAATGACAAAATGGCTATACCTATTGTAATAGGCACCAAAAACTGCTTTGTTACAGCAACGTTTTTATCAAATTCTTCAAGTGTTGCATTGCCAGCCGACTGCGCTTCTGCCCTGGCCGCCTCAATTATCCTCTCCGTCATACCCGGCAAAACAAGTTTCATCGCAACAATGGTATAAATAGAGAACAACACTATTACTACAGCCGTGGTTTTAAAGCCCTCAGCAAAAACATTTCCAAAAGTAACATTGCCGTCCATTTGTTTGGCATAATATATAGAGCTTAACAAAACCCCAACGAATAAAATGACAAATTGTAGTGAACGAAGGTTGCGGTTGCCTATTTGCCCTGTAAAATATAACACAAGACTAAGAATAATAAGCAGCAACGCAATGATAGACCCTTTATTTGCGGGGGTAGCAACACCGGCCGGATTGATAGGTTTTGTTTCCATGATCATTTATTCTCTGTTAGCCGGCCTTTGGCCACAATACCTTTTACGTTGCCGGTAAGCGGCATGCCAATAAACGGTGTATTCTGGCATTTACTTTTGATGCCCTCTTTTTGCAGCACAAAAGTTTCGCCGGTTGCAAACAGGGTTATTTCTGCCGAAGCTCCCTCTGCAATGGTTGCAGTTCCCAGGTTAAATATGCGCCTTGCATTCAGCGAGAACAATTCAGCAACACGCTCCGCAACCAGGCCGGATATGGCCGTGTTAACCGCCGCATAAGCCGTTTGCAGGCCCAGCATACCGTTTTTAGCATACTCAAACTCACAGGTTTTGCTGTCCCAGTTTTGCGGTATATGATGTGATGCTATACAATCTATCGTTCCGTTCCTCACCCCTTCCCGCAAGGCCATCATATCTTCCCTTGTACGCAATGGCGGGTTTACCTTTAGATTGGTATCGTACTGCTGCAGGTCTTCGTCGCAAAAAAACACTTGGTAAGGCGCTACACTGCAGGTAATATCCAGTCCGTCTGTTTTGGCTTTTTGTATTAAAGCAAGCCCTTTAGCTGTTGATACACCTGTTATGTGCAGTTTGCTTCCCGCATACCTAACCAACTCTATATCGCGTTGAATAGTAAGTTCTTCCGCAATGGCAGGTATGCCAGGCAAGCCCAGCCTTGTTGAAATAATACCCTCATTCATCAAGCCGTGGCGGCCAATACTTTTATCAAGCGGCACCTGCACCACTACGCCATTAAAGGCCTTAACATACTGCAACGCTTTAAGCATTAACCCAAGCGATTCCACCGGGGCTGTGCCATCGCTAAAAGCTACCGCACCGCTCGCGTACATATCATACATTTCGGCCAGTTCCTTACCCTCTAACCCGCGGGTTACCGCACCCAACGGGTGAATAGCAACCGGGAATGCCTTTGATTTTTGGACAATATATTCAACCTGGGATTTATTTTGAACCGCCGGGCTGGTATTAGGCAACACAAAAACCTGCGTAAAGCCACCCGCTGCCGCTGCCGCCGCACCTGATTCCAGCGTTTCCCGGTATTCAAGCCCGGGGTCGCAAAAATGGCTGAAAATATCCACCCATCCCGGTGAAACCGTAACACCCTCAACCTGTACATCCACGTCGTCAGCCTGCAGCGAATCCCCGATTGATTGTATATTACCGTTGGCAACTAAAATGTCTTTGACAGAACCATTGTAAGGCGAAAAAGTGTCCGCAATTGTAACCTGCTTCAATAAAATCTTCATGCGAAGGCAGTAAAATTTTGTGCAATATAGGTTGATTTTTATAAAAACCCCTTTACATTTGCAGCCCGCCGCAAAAACGACGGGGAATTAAAGTTCGGGACGTAGCGCAGCCCGGTAGCGCGTTTGTATGGGGTGCAAGAGGTCGCTGGTTCGAATCCAGTCGTCCCGACTTGACTGGACAAAGTGGAATAATTACCATTTTGTCCAGTTTTATTTTCGCTGAAAGCCTTACTCAGTGTATATATCAACCGGACGGCTTCATTAAGCCGGGCAGTTCGAACGCCATTTTCTGAAAAACTTAATTTTTCGGGATAGATCGAACTAATAACCTTGCGCTTCTTCTCTATATCCCCTGTTTCGTAAATGTAATCAAGGCGCAGCAGGTTATTGATGCCCTTATCCAAAAGGTCGGAAAGGTTTACGCACTCATCGCTTATTATACTCAATTTGGTCTCCAGCTTTTGAATCTTGGCTTTGTAGTCTGCACTCATTTGCCGGAAGTCAGCGGGGTCTAATTGCTTTGAGGCCAGGAGTTCCATTACATAGGATAACTTGCTTTCAAGGTCTTTTAGTTGTACCTGCATTTTTTTCCGCTCGTCAGGCTGGTGGGCAGTCTGCTCATACCATGCTTCTTTGAGCGTAATTTTATATATATCTGCCATTTCCGGCCTTGGGATATATTTCTTTATTTCTTTGAGAAATTCATCATTAACATAGTCTGCACGTAACCGGCAAGGTTTGCCATTTGTGCAAGCCCTGGAACAGTGATAATAAGAGTAATATTTGCTGTGCCCCTTGGAAGCACTGCCGGTTAACACTTTATCACAATCGGGTTCAGGACAGGTTAAAAACCCGCGTAAGGGAAGTGAGGCATCTGATACCACCTTTAACCGGTAATGCCTCTTACGGCCGTCCAAAACGTCCTGTACGTCGTAAAACAAGGCCTCTGTTATAATAGGCTCATGCAGGCCCTTAACCATACGGCCTTCTTCATCTTTATATTTCGGGATAAAGATTTTGCCGCAATACACTGGGTTGCGGACGGCAAACCAAAAGAGATTTTTAGTCGCTGCAAATCCTTTCTCTTTGGCCATCTTAAATACCTGTTCTGTATTGTATTCGCCTTCTGCAAGTTTTTCAAATGCCCAACGGATAATGCTTGCCTGCGGCTCCGACGGCTCAATATATTTCCTGCCGCTTTCATCTGTCTTGTTGGCATAACCAATCGGCGCAAGCCCCATATAACGGCCTTCTTTTCTTGCCCTGCGCATGCCATGGATTACATTTAACGCTCTTCGGTCATTTTCCACTTCGTGCGCTGCAAGGTAGAATGCCAGCATCATCTTATTTTCAGGAACGGACAGATCCAGCGGCTGCTCAATGGCCTGCGGCTCGACACCGAGTTTCCGAAGGGTATTGATCATTTGATAAGCATCGCCGGCATTGCGGCTAAAACGGTCCCATTTAAGAAACAACACCAAATCCGCCTGTCCTTTATGCTTGCGCAGATCAGATAGATATTTTGCCCATTCAGGGCGGATGAATGTCTTTGCAGAATGGTCTTCAAAGATGGCTTTGCGTATGGCTATTTTATTGATGTCACAATATTTGCGCAGCAATTCTTCCTGGCTTCGCTGGGAATAACCCTTGTCGGCTTGCTCATCTGTACTCACACGGATATATAAATCTGCTGTTTTCATGCTCCACAATTTACTAACAAATTTATCAAAAGATTCGTTTGCAACATCACTCAAAAATGATTCATTTGCGTTAATTATGACGCGCTTTTTCAAGGTATGCTGCCACAACAATGTTCGCCATTTTGCGCATAAATTCCAACACAAGCCTTGCTTGTTCCAGCGAAATGTCCGTGCCTTTCGCGAGGAGCATTTCCTTTGCTTTTTCCGGTGATAATTTTTCCATCACACACCTCCTTTGTTTAAAGAATTTCACACTCACATTTACTATCACGCTCCAAAACAGGTAAAGCCCCTTACGGAGCTTTACGGGGCTATCCCCGCCTTGCCAACCTATCGCTGGTAAGTTACTCTCCAGCATTGCTTACTTCCTTTTCGGTGTGGCTATTCAATTCGCATCATCACATTTTTGTGGTGCGCACAAAACATTTTGTTCAAACGACAGCAATAGCATCATCAGGCTGTCAGCTTCCGCCAATATAACAGCAGCATATTCTTTCTTAAATACTTCCACATCTTCCGTTTTCACTTTAAAAATGGAGCATTCAGGCAGGGCTTTTACTATGAAGTAGCGCATGGCTCAGTATTTTTTGCTTGCATAACATTCATATATATCATACTGCCCAACACCGGATGGTACGAAGGGATGTAGTTAATATAGCCAAACGCGATCAATTCCTGTAAACACTTGTGATAAGTGTTTTTAGCATTGATATGGGAAAGCTGCATTAATTCCCTGCGTGTAATATGCACCGGGTTTTGAAAGCTATTCAGTTGCCATTTTTGAAACATTGCCATGTACAGGCTGATATGGCTGCTACCGATACGGTTGTCATTGACAGACCTTGTAAAAAATTCCGTTAGGCCGGGTAATGTCATAAAATTTACTTTAAAATTATCTCGGCATACTGCGGCTGTAATCCTGCTTACGTTCCTGTTGCTGTTCCTGCCTTTGCTCTTTATGCTGCTGGAACTCGCGCTTCATATCCTGGTTGTACACAATGATATTTTTGTACAGCGGCGATGCTTCCAAATGCATCTTTTTTTCCTGTCCGTTTTCCTGGAAGGTAACCATGGCAATATTGCCCCGTTGCAGGTTCTTCATCAGCCGCTCTTTGGCTTCGTCATTCTCCAACTTCAGCGGCAGCTTTTGCAGGCTCTTTTCAAGGTCATAACCATAGCCCTGGTGGTACTGGTTCACCTTATAGTTGCCCTTTTCCTTTGGCTCTTCAAAATTGAGCTGCAGCCATGCCTTGTATGGCTGGTTTTCTTTGCTCGTTAATTCTTTGTACACGCTGCGGCCTTCGAGCAGGTTTTGCGCTTCCACAAGCGTTACACCTTTGCCTTTATTCAGATAAAATTGCTGGCTGCGTTCTTCGCCCTGCGCGTTCGTCAACTTCGCTTCATAGCTGTTGAAATAAACCTTCTCGTTTTTTTCCGATTGCTTAAAATGCAGTGTCGCTTCCAGTTTGCCATCGTTCTTTACATATTGCAGGCTAAACTCTTTATTGCCTTTGTTAAGTTGCTGCTCCAGTTGCTCGTTCAGCTTATCGCCAAAGCCGTGGTATTTCAACTGGTCTTTTAAATATTGAGCACTATCCTTTTCCATAAGATTACTTTTAACTGTTGATTGAACTAAACTGTTTTCAAGGGTTTCCCCGTAATGGATTTGCCGGAACACATCTGCCATGGAACACGCATTGAATGACTTTAAAATCATCATATTCACTGATGTTGTTAGCGGCAAATTCATGGGCCTCCTCTTTATGCTTAAATCCATACACGTCTTCTTTTTGCAGGAAATAAGAAATCGTATTGTATGCCAGCCAGGGCCTGTTATTTGCTAACTCATGCTCTATGCTGCGTAAAGCTTCGTCCGATATGACATTTTCTTTATCCATATAGCGGCAGGTGATGAGGTTATTCTGCCAACGCCTTTGCCTTTAGCAATTGCCGGTGGCTGATATGCAGCACCAACGAGCGCCCGCCATTCTTTTCGCCGACCTGCACCACCAGTTCCTGTGTCACAGGCATAGTAAAAGGCTTAAAAGACAGCACACAGGTATCGGCCTGCAAACCATTCACGGAACGAAGTCCTGTTGCATACAAAGGCAACACTTCAGTTTCCTGTACGGCTGTCCGTTTTCCCCGCTTCCTGTCCCGTATAAAAAAGCGCATAAAATCCGGTGTATAAGCCACCTGTGAGTTATTGCGCAGCTTAAACCGGAAACTCATGGTGTTATGTGACAGATAAATGCCCTGCAGCCAAAGCAACATTTTTTGTTCATAGGTATGCTGGTGTAAAAATGGCGGGGCGTTTTTTATCACTTCAACAATGTTATTAAACTCCGCTTCATTGATTGGTTTACTGCTGATAGCGGCTGCTGTGCTATCCTTTACAAATGATACATTCAACGACGCCGGTTCTTCGGCATAATTCACAACAAACGAATAAAACTGCCCGTCGCTGGTAACCACGGTTAGATTGGTTTCCGCAAAGCTTTGTTCACCTGCTTTTATTTGCAGGATGTTGTCAACGCCTTTGGCTTTCTGTGCCAATATCGCAACACTGCCCCTGTCCACGCTTTTAATAGCATAAGGAAAGATAATATTGCTTGTTTTGTCGTATCCAACGGCAATATGATAAGGCGTAATATGCGTTTGCGCCTTCACGCCAAAAGAAAGGCCTATTAGTGCCAATAAGATGATGGTAATGTGTTTCATGGTTATTATTGTTTGTTGTTATTGTCTTTAAGCAATACCTGGTAGCCTGCTTTCACGGTTACTTTTACCAGCCGTATTTTTTTCCCAATGAGGCTTTTGGCCGCCTGTATGCCTGCACTGGCGGCTTGTGCACCTAATGAAGGATCAAGCGTTGTGAGGCCAATACTTTGGGTGGCTTCGTCTGCTGATTGTTTGGCCACATCCCTTGTAATCGCACCGGGAATAAATATGCCGCTCATACCGTCAAGGTCATACACCGACAGCGACACCGGCAGGATGGCATTTTGATAACGGATAGAAGCAATATTGATGTTCAGCCTTTCGCCACTCAATGAAGCAGCGCCAAATACGAAGCAATCTTTTGGCACCAGCATGCCGTTGATATAGACGTCATTTAATAATCGCAGCTTCACGGTAGCACCCGTTACCAGGGTTTGTGTTTCCTGCACCACAGCAGGTATGCTGTTTTGTGACACATCACTTAAAAGGTTATCATCAAGGGAATAAAAAGCATTACGCCGCAATACCGGCAATGCACTGTCTTTTGCCTGCCTCGGCACCAACACAGAAATATTATCCCTATTATCATTTTGCACGACCGGGAACACTTCCTGCTTATGTTGCTGCGATTGTTCTTTGATGGCGGCTTGTACACGCTCAGGGTGCTGTATATCCAGTATCTTATCCATCATGGTATTGAGTTGCTGCATTTGCGGGTCGGTGGTCGTGTCTTGTTGATGAATAGCCTGCACCATATTTTCCAGCTTGCTGACTTGCTCGTTGGCTAATGCTTCGCGTATAACCGGTGCGGTGTCCTTTACAACCTGTTGTTTGGCCGGCGGCTGGTTTAATACAGCGTTCAGCTTTGCCAATTGCTGGTTGACCTTATCCACGTTCGGGTCACGGTAAACATTCACGGGAGCACCCGTGTCATTTTTTAAAGAGTATAAGCCTTTTTGAAAAAAAGGGTCTTGCTGCATGGCTTCTTTTACTTTCGCAGAATCGGCATCTGCCTGCTGGTAAAAATCCAGTTTGTTCCAGCTTTTGTTGTCCTTCAGTTTGGCATCCGGCAGGTGCATATTAAAGCCTTTTTGTGCCGTATTGCCTTGCGCCTTTGCTTTGGAAGGGGTAAAAATACCTACCGACCAAAGCATGAATGTTAGGAATGGAAAAACGAGTACCGGCAGCACCAGCAGGAATTTCCGCTGCCTTGCCTGAACCGCCGGGTTTTGCGTGATGTTTTGCATAGTTGTTATTTTTTAGTTGAATAATATTTTTCGATAAGTAAAATGCTGTCGAGTAATCCAGGCCTTGCCTGTACGATGCTGTCATACACAGGGCTGCCGCGCTGGTGCAGGCTGTCCAGCCAGTGTTTAAAATGTTCAATACGGCTTACCGCCTTTATTACTGCGGTATCAGTTGTCGCAGGTTCTTGTTCAACATGCTTCGGTACCGTAAAACCGGTTACAGAATAAGGCCTTTGTTTATTTTGTATTGCGTGCCATGCTACGTACACACTACCTGCTATCCACATTGAGCCAAATAACATCAATACCAGTTTTATCTTCCTGCGGCTTGCACCTGCTGCCTTTGTATTCAGGTAATCCGCCCATCTATGCGCCCTGCAGTTAATGGCAGACGATAGCTTTTGCCACACCGTTACCATCACGGTATTGTTTCGCTTCCTGTTAAATAGCCATTTCATCTTGGTTCTGTTTTTAGGTCTTTATTCTCTACCATATTCCAGCGCTCGATCAAAAACCCATGCGGGTTATTGTCTGAGCGCGATACATTGCGCAGGTAACCTTCTGTAATCAAGCTGCGGTAAGAAATGCTCGTAGCACGGATAATTTTCTGTGTACCATAGCATTTGAAATAATACGGGTACTGGTTAATATTTACCGCTACGCTGTCCACTACAATTTGCTGGCTGATGTTGCCTGTAATAATATTGGAGTAGTAACCGTTTTCTTTTAAATCTTCATACTGCCTTTTGGCAGAGCCATCGGCGAGGTAGAGCGCTTTGGCAGTATTGCCCTGTATCACTTTGTCATCAGGGTCAAGCGTAAAGAAATCAAGATGAAACGTTTTTACATGGTCGCGTGCTTCCACCGGTATATTATCCTTCCGGTCTGCCGCCATGGCTTCTAAAGCCTTGCCGTTGGCCAGCACATACACCTTGCTTTGCGTGATGGCTGCCAGTTGGTAGCTTTTATACAATACAAACCCACAGAGCAGCAAGCAGCCGATAACGATAGCAAACGTGAACGTGCGTACATACTGGAAAGCCGTATCAATGTTTTTCATTTTGGTAAACATGGCTAGTCTTTTTTATCATTACCGGATAGTTTATTGTGCAGGTAGCCGCTGGCGTTACCATAAGCCCTGCCCATGCCTGCGGCAAAACCTTGCCCCGTCGATTGTTCATTATAGCCCGCCCTGATGTAACCGGGTGTGTCGCGCATGTTTTCTGCACCGGTAGCCATTCTTTCAGCGCTCATGCCCGCTGCCGTTGCTGCACCGGAGATAGCGCCGCCAGCGGCACCCATGGCGAGTGAGGTAGCTTTGCTGGTAAGCGCTTCGCCGCCGCCTACCCATAGCACATTATTGGCAATAGAAGGCACCGTGAAGTAGCCAATAATGCCAATGATCATAAAAATGAGGTACCCCATGTCAGTGGAGCTAAAGAAGGTATCGCCCTGCTGCGCGATTTGCTGAAGGTCTATTTGCAGCATGTTCTCCTGTATCTTGCCGATTACCGCACCAAACAGGTTGGCAATAGGCAGCCACAAAAAGATGTTGATATACCGCGCCAGCCAGTGCCGTAAGGTATGGTGAAAGCCGTCAAACACGCTTAAACCGAAGGACAGCGGCCCGAGAATAGCCAGTATGATGAGGTTAAACGTCCGGATGGTATTGATACAAAGCGAAGCAGCGGCAAATAACACCTGTAATACTTCGCTCATCCATTCTTTGATACTGTTGCGGAAATTATAACTGGCCTTTGCCATCGCGAACTTGATGTCATCGCCGATGCCTTCAAAGAAGCCTTCATCAGCGGTTGTTTCACCGGGATGCGTGTACTCGTACCATTTATCCTTATCGCCATTACCTGTTTCACCGACATACATCTGCCAGGCATTTGTTTGTTTGATAGCCTCTGCCTTTTGTTGCAAGAGCGCCGCTATCGCTTCATCCGAATTAGTAACCATCGTTGCTGTCGCCGTAACTGTTGGCTGCATGACGCCATTCACAACGCCAATCACTGCCGGGAATATCAATATGGCAAAGCCAATTACAAAAGGCCGGAACAGCGGGTAAAAATCTATCGGCTCTGCATTGGACAGGTGCCGCCATACCCTTGCTGCGATATACCATAGCGCAGCAAATCCGGCGATGCCACGCCCTACGCCAATGAGGGAACTGCACAGCGGTATCATCTGGTTATACAGGTCTTCGAGTACGCTTTGCAGGCCTTTTATTTTATCTGCCATCCCGCCGCCGCTATCCTGCGCCTGCGATAAAAAAGGCAATACTATCCCAGTTGCTGCCAGCGCAGCAGCTTTATATATCCGTTTCATATCATTTGTGTTTTAAGGCAGCCCGTAGATTTGCTGCATGGCCTTTGTATCGTTTTGTTCTTTTGCCCTTTGCAGGCCGAGCACCGTGTTGTTATTATTGAAACTGGTTAAAAACGTAGCCTTATCCTGCATATCCGCATAAATCCTGTCAATGGCCTGCAGCCGTTCTGCATCACTCATGCGCAACTGGTCGGCTGTTATAACCGTTGTTAGATCCGATATGTTTTTAAGCGATTGGTTCAGCAGGTTGTTGTACACATTACCCATGTACAACAACTCATCAGCATTAAACAACCCCGCCTGCTTAAACCGGCTGAAAGAAGCAGTGTATGCTTTGACAATGGCAACTTCATCATTGATAATGACCGGTATTTTCCAATACTTGCGCACCGTGGGGCTGACCAGCCATAAGCCATCCAGGAAGGCTTCATGCAAATTAAAATTGCCCTGTGCAATATCCCGTACCGTCGTATAGCCCTTGCTTACAATCTCATAACCTGTTTTCATGTCGGACAGGATTTGTTTCATTTGCGTAAGCTTTTGTATATCCAGTATCAATTGCTGCAATTCAAAGGACTGCGCCTTGCCTTTAAACAGCAATGCAGCAAACAACAATATCAACACGCACTTTTTCATACACCGCTTTTTTCTTTGTTGAATAACCTGGCGACTTCCTGCACATCCGCCAGCTTTTGTTTTCTTTCTTCACATAGCTTGTCAAATCCTTTTTCAAACTTTTTAGCGCCCGCAGCATATCCTTTCATCACTGTGTACATTTGTTCCAGCAACTTTAGCTTGTCTTCTTCACTCATTGCCAGTTTCGGCGAGATCAACTCCTTTATCTTTTCAATATATTGGTTGCCTTCCTTCAACCTTTCTGCAAACACGCCGCTGATATATACGCTTTCTTTATCCGTGATAACCTTTTCCTCCTTGATCCTTTTGACAATAGTTTCAGACAAAACGGTAAGCTGCATCACGCCATCCACAATCACCGTTATCATCGTTCCTTTTTGCATGGCACCTACTTTATGTTATACAACTGCTGTAACATCGTGGCATCGCTGCTTTCTTTCATCCTTGCCAGCGCTATCGTGCTGGTTTGGTTGCTGAAGCTTTGAGCAAACGCATATTTGCTCTGCATGTTACCGTACAATATATCCAACCGCTTCATACGCTCGTCATCCGTCAACTGGTACCTCCCCGCTGTCGTCAAATTAACCAGCTCTGTTAAATCATTGGAGCAGTCATCCAGCAAATGTGTAAAAACAGTATAGATATAATTGATTTCACCGCCGTTGAACTGGCCGCAGGATTGCGCACTGCTAAAAGCCTTGCGGTAATGCTGTACAATGCTCACCTGCATGGCGATAATAGCGGCTATCCGTGCATCTTTGGCGATGGCAGGGTTTATACTGCTTAATGAGCCAAAATAATTCTTGTGCAGGTTGAACTCACCATTCTTTATATCGCTGATAGCGGTTAAACCCTGCTGCGCAATATGGTAGCCTTTCTGTAAATAGCCTGCATACACTTCAAGCGCCGCGATCTGCTGTGCTAAATACTTGATTTGTGTTTTCTTTTGGCTAAACCACTCCGCCCAGGTTTGCGCAAACAACGTATGCACCATACAACAACACACGAACATCATTACACACTTTTTCATACGTTCTCCTTTTTAGCCCCCTTTAGGGGGTTGGGGGTATTCCATACATCCACTTCACCATTTCCGCATCGCTTTCATCCTTTGCCCGCGACAAGCTTAACAAACTATTCTGCGTATTAAACTGGTGCAGGTCGTTATAGTTTTTATCTACTGCCTTGCCCACATCGTTAATCACCTGCATGCGCTCCGCATCGCTCATTTGCGTCGTAAACGAATTGACTACCACAAACAACTGGTTGATGTTTTGCACCGTCTGGTCAAGTATGCCGCTGTAGATTTGCGCCATATAGTTGATCTCATCCACCGTAAAGTGCTTATCCTGCCGCACCATGTTCCAGGCCTGCTTGTACTCATTGACCAGCTGCACTTGCCGTTCTGCAATTTCTTTCACGCGGTGATAATCTGTAATGATGGTTTTAACCTTCCACAGTTCATTGTAAAAACCGCTGTATAAATCCTTTTGCTTTTGCACCCAGCTGGTGATTTCGTTTAAGTGCAGTTCGCTCATCGTGTTTTCTACCACTTTCTGTGCATTTTGCAGCCAAACGGTATTGTTTTGTATGCGCTGCACTTCAAGGTCAATCGCCTTGATGACCTTTGTTACGGTCAGCTTGATGATTTGCCCAATACCAAACTGTGCATGCACGTTTACAGTAACAACACATAACATCAATACCACCAACAACTTTTTCATACGTCTCATTTTATCTTGTTATACACACTGTTGCCGATATACAGGCATTGCTTTTCTTCGGAGAATGTCAGCACTTTGCCGCTAGGTTTTACCATCAACTGTTTGCTGTCTTTGTTATAGCTGCCAAGCCAGTTGGCCCTTTCCGATTGGGGCTTAAGCCTTTTGCCATCTTTGATAGGAACATAGGTTAAATGCCTGGCAATTGAATAATTCCCTTCGGAAACATTAACGGCACTGATCACCAGCGTGTCACTACCTACATTATATTCCTGCGCAAACTGCTTTACATACATGCCCGGTACAAAATCTGCTTCACGCTGGCTGCAGCCGCAAAGCACCAGCAGGCCCACCATTAATTTTTTCATAACTGCTTTTTTAAATCGTTTACCAACATCGCAATACCAGTTTCCATGCTCCCATATTTCTCCGCATACTCCATTACTTTTACTTTCTCCCGCTCTTCCGTGCTATAAGTAAAATATTCTTCCGGTGACAATTCATTGCGGTACACCTTCATCACCTGTCCGCCAAGGTCAATGAACACTTCGCGGTACTTTTTGCCCGGCTCATTATTGCGGTTAACGGATAACAAAATCGTTTTGCCCTTATCCGACAACCCAAGCACTGCCTGCAACGCATCAAACTTGTTCATAAACTTGCGCATATCCATAAGTATCTTGATGTCGGCATTATTAATGATAGCTTCTTTGATAATGGGTGAAGAAATTAAATCGTCAATTTCCTGTGTGACCACCGCAGCAATGCCGTTAAACTTGCGCACTGTCTTAAACACATACTTGATAAATTCTGCCATGCCGCTTTTGGCAATCGCCTTCCACGCTTCCTCAATCACCAGTATTTTACGCTGGCCTTTCAGCTTGCGCATTTTAGAAATAAAGAGTTCCATGATTATCAGCGTAACAACGGGGAATAGTATGGGGTGGTCTTTAATGTTATCCAGTTCAAACACGATAAACCGTTGTTGTAATAGGTCAAGATTTTTTGTGGCATTTAACAGGTAATCAAACTCGCCGTCTTTATAATAAGGCCGGAGCACGTAGAGAAAATTATTGATGTCAAAATCCTTATCCTTTACCTTATGCTGTTTCAGCACATCAACATAATGGTCTTCCAGGTATTCATAGAAGCTGTTGAAGCAAGGGAACACATCTCCTTTTGCCACAAATTCATAATACCCCTGCAAGGCATTGGACAAGGCCACGTACTCCGACCTTACAAAGCTTTCATCTTCTTTTTTCCACAGTGATACCAGCAAGGCTTTAAGGCTTTCTTTCTTCTCGGTATCAAGTGTTTCACCAGGCGGGATATAAAACGGGTTAAACTGTATCGGCTCTGTTTCTGTATAGGTAAAATAATAACCATCTACCAGCGTACATAATCCCCGGTAGCTGCCGCCAATATCTACCGTTACGCAATGGGTCCCCTGGTCATATAAAGAGCGCAGGACATGGTTCATGGTCATGGACTTGCCGCCACCGCTGCCGCCGCAAACAAACAGGTTCCTGTTGGTGGTAATACCTGATTGCATGGGTTCATCAAACAGGTCTACATATACCGGCCTGCCGCTCAACCGTTCACCAAAGCGGATGCCCTGTGCGGCGCTTTTATAAGGGCTGTCGCTGTTTAGAAAGCAAGAGGCTTGCTCAACAAAGGTTTCAATGGTATGGTCTATGGGTATATCGGCTGCATTACCGGGAATGCCTGCCCAGTATAGTTGCGGCGCTGACACAGACTCCAGCTTGGCCACCGCATCCATTTGCGCAAAGGCTGCCATCGTTTGATTGACCTGCTCTTTCGCTTCCGCATCATTACCCGCAATGGCCATCACGTTGTAATGTACGCGGCAAGGGCGTTTGCTGTCTGCCAGCATTTCATTTAAGTAAGCATTGCCGGCTTCATGTGATAACGCATTTTCACGGGAATACCTTGCTAAGGAATACAACCGCTTATTCTTCCGCTCTAACCTTTGCCTTGTTTCGTTGACATCGCCCAATACGATAAACTGGTTATAAATATGGTCAGCGGCTAACAGCATGCCTGCATAGCTGGCATAACCAACCGGGAACGAAGTTTTATCCGTGCTGTACGCATCATGGGTGATTCTGGCGCTGCACAGGCCGGGGAAACTTTCTGCATCCGCCAGTGTAAAGAACTGGCAAAGGTCATGGCCTATATGTACCCTGCCATCAAACGCCATATCCTTCACCAGCAATTCCTTTTCAGACGGCAGTTGAAACAAATACTGCTCTATCCAGCCTGCTTTATCCTTTGTACTGCTTAACGCTTCATTGTTTAACCGATGCAAGGGTATGCCCGCTTCCTGCATTAACCTTTTGAACTGTGCCACCTGTGATTCCCATACCTGTAAGGCGTTCGCGCTGATCGTTTGTTGCGGCACAAGGGAATGTTGCAATAAAGAGCTAAATGCTGAAGTCGCAGCCTTGCGGTTGGCAGGTGATAAGGTTACACTGATATAGCAGTTATGTTCAAAATATATCCTGCCGGTATAAAACCTGTCACTTGCCTTGTGCAAAAAGCTGCTTGATTCAAAGCCCGGCATAAATACTTTCTTCCTGAACACATCCTGTTGTACAAACACGGTATGATTAGGCAGCGACTTAATCGCTTTGATCCTTCCTTGGCTTAGTGCCTCGTATTCTTCATTGCTCCTTGCAAGCCCTTCAGGATATGCCGCTTTGAACACAACCGTTATATCGCCATTGCAGGATAAGATACAATCGTGTTCGACTGTAACCGGCATAATATCGTCTAATATCTTTTGCATAACACTTTTCTTGAATGGCAATGAATAACTTTAGGTACCTTTTTCTGCGCGCTCTTCTGCATCATGCCGTGTTCACCATACTTGTTATTGAGCTTATAGACATACGCAAATAAACCGCCGCCCATGATTAAAACAATACCTACACATACATAAGGGTTCAGACCGCAGATATACAGGATGGCAAATAACACCAATACGCCAACCAACCCGCCGCCTAAGTACCAGATGTATTGCGCGCGCAGGCCCTTAAACTCCATTCCCTTATTTATGCCCTTGTTGATATGGTACACCGTGTTGCCCATACTACAAGCCGAAGAAGCTTTTTAAAACAGTAGCCACCACCACTAAAAACACGCAGCTGCCAAACCATGCAGCGGCGGTGCTGCCCGTATCCGGGTGCCCGTGCGACCACTTTTGATAGACATTAACGGCCCCCACGAGTCCAAGGATCGCCCCGATGGCATACATTAAATTGCAGCCCGCGTCAAAATAACTTTTCACCGTGCTGGTAGCCTGGTTAATGCCGTTATTCCCGTCGGCAGTCTGCGCCTGCACGCCTGTTTGCAGGCACATAAAAACAATCAGGGTTAACACCGTTGTTAACTGTCTCTTGCAGCGTTGCATAAAACGCTTTGTCCACATTTTCATACTTCACTTGTTTTATGTTGTTAAAAAGAATGATTAAAAAAACTCCGCATGCACTGTATCAAGCGCACTTGGTTTTCCTGCTCACCGGCACGCGGAGTAATAGCTTACCACAAAGCGGTTAGTTCGTCTGCCTCGAATGTGATATTGCATTTATCGGCAGCTTCCTGTTTAATAAGGCTGGTAATGGGAGATTGAAAAGAGGAGCCTTTAAGGGAAGGATATTTTTGGAGAAGTTGATGAACGGATTGGCTTACTTCGCCTTTATCATCCTGCTGCGCCGCAGACTGCAACAGCAGTGCATTGAGTTCGTCCGTAAAATCATATACCTGCGGTGACAGATCGTTTTCCTGGTTACGCTGTAATACAGGCGCATGGACATTTACAGGAGGTGAAGGAACAGAGGCTTGTGGCTTCTTAGCAAAATACAACAGCCAGACAATAATGTAATACAATACAAATACAACGGCGCTGCCGGTAAGGTAACTGGTGAATGGAAGATAGATTAGCATAAACATCATTTTCAGGTTCACAAAATCTTGTTCTCTTTGATGATGTAAAATTAAACCAACCTAAGTCTGACTATTGTAGGTTTTGCAACACATATAAAATCTTCATGTTGTATAATATACAAAACCAGTTCGCATGGGTGATTAAAAAGACATTAGCCTATTTCTTTTCTAAGCTTATTACATCCGTAACTGATAATTTCAAATCTACAATCTTACGTATATAGTTTTCAAAATCAACCCAATTGATACAAGACAATTTATTTTTTCGGGGAATGCTTACAGTGAATGATTTTTTATTTTGATTGGGTTTTGGGATGTCAACTAGGCGTAACCAATATGCTTCATTGTCTTCCAGGACATACTTGACAACTATTGCAACATGCAGTTGGAAGCGTAGATAATTGTAAGTTGAAATGTTTAAAGGTATTTTCTCGCTGTCAAATGCAGACATTGCTTGAGAAGATTTAAGTTGCACTAAAAATTGATAAGGTGAGGCGTTCGTACCATCAAAAATGTTTACAACCAAGTCAATACCATAATCATTTGATGGCTTGTCAGTGGTCCAATTAACAGGAAGCTGGCTTTGAAAAAACCTTTTTGATATTTCTTCTAAGTTGTGTTGAACTGGTCTTTGAGGCAACTTCATATTTTCGGATTATTATTTTCATTTGCATAAAAAGTACTTACTCTACCATTGGGTTCGATTCTAAAAGAATAATAATTTCCATTAAAATAAAAAGCTTTTTCTCCATACACTCTAAAGTCTTTGCCTTGCGAAAGTCTTTCCTGTATTTTCAACCAATATTTTTCTATCGCTACTTTCAAAATTCTGCGAACGTCTTTCTCGTCATACGAAAATGTCGTTTTTTCTTTAAATGCGCCTGTGGGCTGAAGTTCTGCCTGATGCCCTAGGAATATATGTAAATAACTCTTGAAATCCACAAAAACAGGAATTCCTGGCTGTATACCATTAAATGACTCGTCTTCAAAAAGCACTGCCATAGCGAAAGTTCTGATATATATGTTAGGGTGGTCCAACCGAAATTTATCTATAGAAGGTATACCTGCCCTTTTTAATTCTTCCTCTAATATTTTAAATCGGCCTTCACGTCTTTTTATTAAAAGGTTTTTAAACTCTTCAGTTTCCTCGATTGATAACTCCTGTTCCTGTGCCTTAGCTCCCAATTCGTAAAATCTTATTTCTGGCTTTAATTTACCGTGATTATCAAAAAGATCATTTTTCAAGCCATTTTCGTTCTTAAGCCGTGGATTTACATAAATACTAAACCCATAATACCTATTCCATTCGGAATCTATAAGGGTTGCTCCGTTTGACAATCGAAGGTTAAATGTGTATATTGAAAGTTTCGCAATACTTGTTTTTGCTCCTGGTAAATTAACAAAAATAGTATGTGGGATTTCCTTTTGCCCCTCTTTGGTATAAGCATTGTTCTTCGGACCATTAGTGCTCCAGACTTGATAAACGTCATCACTTTTAAATCCCTTTTCAAGCAGCTCTTTTGCTATATCTTCATTTAATAAAGAATTGGGAGTAACTCGAATTTTAACCAACCCGTTTGTCCTCGGCATAGTGTCTCCAGCTACTGTGTTTTGCAATTCCCTACGTTCTTGCTTACCATACACGAGAGTGCCGGAAATGGTTCTCCCGAATTTTTTTGCCGCTTCTGAATATTTATGAAAGTCTAAATTTACGAAATTATCATACTGCCCGTGATGATAGAATAATTCTTCCAGTGAAAATTGAAAGGATTGTTTTCTTTTTTCTTCAATGTTTCTCTCAAAGAAGGCCAGTTCATTTTTATACCATGAAACTTTACTGTTCAGAGCTTCTTTTAATTCTATTTCTACTGTTTCTATCATTTGCGTTTCCGTAGAAGCCAGTAAATCCTCTGTCATATCTGCTAGTAAATATAAAGAAGGGTCGGTAAGTTGTGGGTCTATGCCATACATATAAATCCTTTTCCTAAAATGTTAAGACGAATTTATCATTTATTTTTTTGAAAACAATTACGAGGTGTATAGTTAATTCCTATCTGTATTTATTTGTGCCGATATAATGTAGTCCTTTCCACCCCAATGTACGCCGCCATCATTTTATCATTGATACGCCTATCTTTCACCATCCATGGATACAAAGCGTTCATCAAATCATACCTGTTGGCAGGCGGATGAAGAAGTATGGTTACATGCGTTTCAGAGATACCGTAATAATGCTGTAACACTTTTCTTGCGTGGTAGTTCAGCTCCGGGTATTTATCATACAGGTATTCCATATCGGTATAGGAGATCATATAAAATTCGCACTCTTCGACGCACTGTATCGCCAGCCGCGAAGGTGCCTGTGCAAAGAAGCTGGCCACGGATAACAGCAGTTCATTTTCCCGGTTGTACCACAGGCAGAGTTCTTTCTGCCCGTGGTCAAAATACACCTTCGCCAAACCGGAATCAATAAAGGCCATTTCCTTACATACTTCGCCTATTTTCAGCCAGTGCTGGCCCTTGCGCATTTTCTTGCGCTTTAGATACTGGATAATACCTGCCTGTGCCTCCGGGCTCATTTGCCGGATGCTGTTGAGAAATTGAATAAAAGAAAGCATAGTTTATGTTTTAGGGATGAATTGTTGTAGGTTGAATAGCAGAACCAATGCAGCCAATACAGCGAATACCGCCAAAAGGATCATCGGCAACACCAGATGAAAAGTCTGGTAATTATAGGAAGCCCCCGGCTGGGTAAAAAACCGTATCAGCGAGGCAGCCATACAACAAATACCCGCAATATTTAAGATATTGGATGTCCGCGTTCTTGGTAAGGCGCCCGCAATAAGCAGCGCTAATATTCCCGCTAATCCCAATAGGGCATGCAGGACAAGATGCGGCAGCCCTAACATGATATAAAACAGGTAAAAGCCTCCCATCTGTTCGCCGCTGATAAGCAAGGCGCAGAACAGTATCATAACCACGTAGGGATGCACCAACAGCTTCATGATCTTTTCCATTTCATCACATTTAAAGTTATTAATTACATGGCCCGTGGCTTCCACCGACAAAACCTGCGACACCCGGTACAGTGATCTCGCCGCCATCATAACCGCCTGAATTGTTTAACTGTGTCAATTCTTCATACAAACCGTTGGGTGTATTGGAAACCTGCCCGTCCATGCTGCCGGGCAAATGGTATTGTGGTATGCTGAGGTATAATGGCGCGCCTGCGTTAAAAGCAGCCAATGCAAAATCCGTGCAATTAAATTGGTCAATATCATACCTTGAACTGGCCTGGTAGCGCATTTCGTTCATCACGTTTCCAAAATGTGCCGCGTCAATGTTGACGATGAGTGAGGCGTTAAATTCATGGCCCGCATTATCTTCCAGTTTGCTTGGTACCGGGTCATTCGCTTCAATGGATTTCCAGCCTGTCTCCGGGTAAAAACCAATGGATTGCTGCACACTGGTGCCGCTCCCCGTTTTAGTGAGTGTTATAAAGCTGTGCCCAACAGCGCCTGTTTGCCAGTTAAATATTTTGCCGGGGTCATCGTTCACCGGTATATCGGTATAGATCCCAAGCGTGTAAGTAGCACCGGCATTAGGTACTGTTCCAAAACACTTCAGGTATTGCTCGGAAATATACGGAGCGCGATATTGCAAAGGGCGTATTGCTTGTTTTTGCGCTGGACGCCCTGGATGAAATTGACCAGAAACCGCAGGGAAAAAGCTTTAAGGCGTTTTGGGAGTTCCTGATGGATGAAAGAAAGCAGCAGGAATTTACACAGCTTACCGAAAGGCTCTACCAGCTTTTAAACGAGCACAACATAGATTACAACAACGACCGGTTCCTGAAGCACCTGAAACGGTACCTGCATGTGTCAGGGCGGAAAGTGATTGACTCGAACAGGAAATTAAGCGAAAAGATCAGCAGAGTGCTCTCTGAGAAAAACCTGCTGGAAAGAAGGCGGGCGATGGAGCTGATCGGGGACATCCGCCAAATGGCGTACGCGCTGATGGATGTGAAGATACGGGAGGATGATTTTATCACGGTGGAAGATGAGCCTTATATCAACCTGTTTGACCGCTGGGAGCCTGGTGAGGAAAAGGACGATAACGTCGCCATCCTGTTCCCCGACAACAGTATTGAAATGGATGAAGCTGATTTCAGGATATTATTTGACCAGTTTACCATTGACCGGAAAAGGCTGCAGCAAAATATTGATGCCATGCTGGAAAACAGGGTACAGGTATCGTTAAAAGAGGTGGTGGATGAATACGGCGTTGAAAATGGCCTGAGTGAAATTGTCGGCTATTTTTCCATCGCCGCCTCCGGTGGCCATAACCTTATTTGGGAAGATGTGCACGAAACGATCATAATGAAGGACAGGAAAATAAATGTGCCGATGGTATTATATACCCGGCCAAACATTCAGTGATATGGAAACAAAAATTACCAGGGCGCCTTTTGCCGCGGCTGTGATCAAGTTGTTGCAGGGGCCGGTTTATGCCGATGATAAAAATATCTGGCGCGAGTTAGTGGGCTGGCAATCCGCTATCCAGGAATATTTTGGCAGGATCGGGCTAGAACTGGTCGTCAGTGAACAGGATGGCTTTGCAAGAGTGTTGCAGCCCGAAGCAGATGAAAACGATGACAGCCCTTTGCCACGCCTCATGCGTAAACAGTCGCTGAACTACGAAGCAACCTTACTGGCAGTGATGCTTAGGGAAGGCATTGAAGAATTTGATGTAAAAAGCGAGGGCACGAAATTCTATCTCACCCAAAAAGAAATCAAGGAGCGGGTGGAATTGTTTTACAAAGACCTGCCGAACAAAAGCAAACAATGGAAGGACCTGTCCAGGCCCATAGCCGCCTTGGCTGCCATGGGCATCCTGAAATTAAACCGGGAGGATGCTGTCAACAAAGACAACAACCAATACGAAGTAAAAAGGATTATAAAAGCATTTATCAGCAATGATAAATTGGAAGAGATAAAGGAGAAGTTAAATAGCTATGTCAACCCTGTTCAATAATAACAACGCCGAAAATGGCTACCGGCTCCGTTACCTGGAAGTCTTTAACTGGGGGACCTTTAACGGCAAGCCCTATAAACTGCAGCCAGACGGCCGCACGTCGCTGCTGACCGGTGCGAACGGCAGCGGGAAGACTACCCTGATAGACGCCCTGCTGACCATCCTTGTGCCCACGAATAAAAGGTTTTATAACCAGTCTTCCGGTGCAGAATCAAAAAAAGAACGCGACGAAAATTCCTATTTCTGGGGATATTACGGGAAAACTTTTTCGGAACTGGAAGAAAAATCCAAAACAGAACAGCTTCGCAACAAAGCGGATAACCCCTACTCGGTGCTGCTGGCCTGCTTTCAAAATTCAGGCACGCTGCACACCATCACACTGGCCCAGGTCCGGTGGTTTGGTAACGGGGGGCTGCAAAAGATCTTCATTATTTCTCCTTACCAGTTGAACATAAATGATCATTTCGGCGAAGGCCATTTTGATTTGAGGGGCGAGTGGAAAAAGAGGCTGGTGAAACAATTTAATAAGACGGAAATCTATAACAGCTTTAAAGAGTATGCGGCAAGGTTCAGCGAGTTGTTTGGCTTGCGGGACAAAGCGCTTTCCCTTTTTAGCCAGACAGTAGGTATAAAAGTGTTGGGCGACCTCACCCAGTTTATACGCCATGAGATGCTGGAGGAGATTGATGCAGAGGAGCAGTTCAAGGGCCTGTACACGCATTACAGTGACCTGCTGATCAGCCATAAAGCCATACAAAAGGACGAAAAGCAGCTCGAACTGCTGGAGCCGGTTATCCGGCACAATCAAGCATTATCGGAAGAAAAAAGTAAAAAGGAAAAGCTGGATTTTATCGAGGAGCAAATGCAACCCTATCTTAACAAAATGGAATACGGGCTGCTGGAAAAATATATTGAAAAGCTGGAACTGGATACAGGTATAGCGAAAAACGAAAAACAACTCGTTTTGTCTGTTATTGACAGGCTGGGCAGGGAAAAAGAACAACTGATCACGCAGAAGGCCGCGCTGAATATAGACGCCCAAATCTCTTTGCTGAATAATCATGTTCAAACAGAAACAGAGAAGCTGAATAGAAAGAAAGCGGAGAATGCCCGTTATCTTGAATGCTGCAGGGTGTTGCAACTGGATGCTGTCGTTGATGCAATCGTATTCAGGGCCAATTATGACAGGGCGATGGCGTTAAATGTATCTGTCCCTGCCGAAGCCAATAAACTTTTTGAGAAACAGGTGCGGTTAAAAATTGAGCAGGAAAGCACGGAGCAAAAAATCAAAGGCCTGCAACAGCAGATCACTTCCCTGTTGTCAAGAAAAAACCGCATGCCCGACGACCTTGTTAATGCAAGGAGCAGGCTGGTACATATCCTGGAAGCATCGGAAGAAGAAATCCCTTTTATCGGTGAGCTGATAAAAGTAAAAGCCTCCGAGCAGCTTTGGGAAGATGCCATAGAAAAGCTGCTGAACGGTTTTGCTATGCAACTTTTGGTACCGGAGAAGTTTAATAAGGCAGCCAACCATTTTGTGTATAATAACGATATGCAGGCGAGGCTGGTGTACCATAAAGTGGAGCGCAGGCTTTCCGGCAGTATTGCCCGCTGGCCGGCGGAGAATGAGGCCTTGATTAACAAAATCGAAATAAAGGAATCGGAATACGCCACCTGGCTGGAAACTGCGTTGCTGGAGAGGTTCAATTATTACTGCACAGACGATTTGGAAGTATTTTATGGATGCCAGAAAGCCACTACTTCCAACGGCCTCACGCGCAATGTGAACAGGCATGAAAAAGATGACCGCCCCGGCAGGTGGGATAAATCCAGGTACCGCCTGGGCTGGGATAACCGGGCGACCATCCAGTATTTGCAGCAGCAGAAACAGGAAGAAGAAAAATCGTACGGCAGGATTTCGGCAGACATCAGGGAGCTTGCCCCACGCATTGCAGCTTTACAGGCAAAGGCGGGAACGCTGTCCGAGCTAATGAAGATTAAAAACTACGATGATATTGACTGGGGCCAGCACGCCCAGCGGATCAGGGAATTAACGGCCCAGGTAGAGGAATTAAAAAAATCATCCGATGCCTACCAAGTAATTATCAACCAGATCGAGATTGTGGCTAAACAGTTAAAGGTGGAAAATTATAGGAATGAGGAATTGATTAAAAAAATAAACAAGCTGGAAATTGATTATAATAACAGGAACCAGCGAAAGCTCAGCCTGTATTTTGATGAGTTGCAGGAAACCGGGGAAAAAACCATTATTGAATTTTTTAGTGCTGAAAATATCCTCTTGGCAGAAACGCAAACATTATCGCAGTTTGAAAGCGCTGTTGTGCAAATTGGCACACGCCTGAAGGCAAAACAGCGGTCGGCAACCGAAGCGGTTAATAAGATTGAAAAGGAGACGATCACACTGGTAGCAGCCTTTGTGCACCCGGGCGAAAAAATTACCGGTGAGTTTCCTAACTGGAGCGGGGATGTGATGAATATCAGGGCAGACCTTACAGGGCTCAATGACCTGGAAGAATTGTATAAAACAATCAAGACGCAAAGGCTGGTGGAACACAAACGGCGGTTCCGTGATTACATGGACAAAAGCATGCTGGATGCATTGACCAGTTACAGGGCGTGGCTGAATAATGAGCTGAACAAAATAGAGGACATGGTGGAGGAGTTAAATGTACCCTTAAAGAAAATAACGTTTAACCGGAACCCGGATACTTATTTACAACTGGAATACAGGCCTGTCCGCGGGGAAAATGAGATCAATATTTTCAGGGGCCAGCTCAACAGCGCTATTCCGGGCACGCTGGATTTCGAGATACACAAGGATGATGGCTATAGGGAAGAGGTATTTCATAAAATAAAGGCCCTGATCACGGAGCTTCAAAAAGAAGAGAACTGGCGCAGGCGCGTAACGGATGTGAGGAACTGGCTGGTATTTAACGCGCGTGAATACACGGTGGCAGACAACAAGCCGGGGCAATACCATGACAATACGGCGAGTTATTCCGGCGGGCAGAAAGCACAGTTTACCTATGCTATTTTAGGTGCGGCCATCGCGCACCAGTTTGGCATATTCCAGCAAGGCAAGCAGCATAAAAGCCTTCGCTTTATTACGGTTGATGAAGCATTTAGCAAACTGGACCCGGAAAAAAGCCGGTTCCTGATGGAGTTTTGCGATCAGCTAAACCTCCAGATACTGGTGGTTACCCCGCTTGATAAAATAAATATCGCGGAGCCGTACATTAGTGCTGTCCATTTTGTGGAAATAAAGAATAAGAAACAGTCGGTCTTATACAACCTTACAATGGAACAGTATTACGAAAAGAAAGAAGGCTTTAACCAATTAGCCGAATCCAGGGATGATAACGCCTAAAGAACTTTTTGAAAAATCCGTCAAGCAGTTTGACAAAGTGCTAAAAGCTGCACTCCAGGAGGCAGGAATATTTCCCTTGGTCATCTCTGCGAATAAACAGGTGCAGGGCACCAATTTCAGTGAATTAAAAGCTGTGCTTATCCCGTTATACCAACAGTCAAAGGGTGTCAGGGGCAAAGGCTATACGATTGAGTGGAAGGATAAAATGATTGAGGGCACTTATCAAAAGCTCCCCGCAAGAATTTATTTTGAGACGCTGGAAGATTACTTATCCTATACGGGGCTGCAGGACGTATTTTTAAAAGCGCAGGAAGCTTTTGCCATATTTACAAAATCCTTTCCCCAATTATCCGGTTGGGTAATAGATAATATAGCTTTCCTGCGGAGCGAAGCCGGTAACATGCCTGGCCTGGTGAAAGTTTGCCAGTACTTTTATGATAATCCCCCACCACATAATTATTATTTGCGGGAGTTGCCCATCGAAGTCCATTCAAAATTTATAGAAGATAATGTAAAGGCTTTAAAAAGAATATTAGACATACTGTTGCCACCTGTTTGGATCAATAATAATGAGGGCGACTTCTTAGCCCGTTATTATATCAAACGTCCCAATATCTATACGCAGATAAGGATATTGGACGAAGCGCTGAAACCTGCGGTGGGCTTTAACGAACTGGCATTAACGCTGGATGATTCGGCGCTGCTTGCCTGGCAGCCGGAAAAGGTTTTTATTATTGAAAACAGGGCTTGTTTTCTCTCCTTCCCAAATGTCAAGAACGCGGTGGCCATTTTTGGCGAAGGGTTTAAAAGCAGGCTCACGAGGCATATCCCCTGGCTGGCGCAGGCAGCGTTATACTGCTGGTTTGACCTTGACCCGGCGGGCTTTGAAATGTTGAACACTATCCGCGAATATTACCCCAATGCAAAAAGCTATTTGATGGACGCAAAGGCTTACGAAGATTTCAGCCACTTTTCTGTCACCTCGGTTTACAGGAAACAAAAATTGGACAGGTTACTCCCTGGTGAGGTACGTCTATATGAGTTTTTACAGGCGAATAATAGAAGACTGGAACAAGAGCGCATAGCCATCCATTATGTCAAAAACCGGTTGCCATGAATGATTAAAGATCAATGAGCCTCCGACTGCATATGCTGCTTTACACATTGAAAGCAAATAGCAGAATAAAGCATTAGTACCGCGCGGAGAAAATGCACGTTGTACCCGGCTAGTGGCTGAAAACCCTACGAATCGTGCAGCAAATGCAGGGCAATAGTAATCCTTGTGAAAATCTACAGCAACGTAATGCCAAGCTGAACAAATATTTCCTGACTCCTTCGTTTTTGTCAATTATTTTTTACATATTGTAACGGCTATACAAAAGTCGTTCGATTAAAATTACCCGTATTTAATTAGCTATGCCATTTGAATATTTGTACTTATTAATTGGCCTCCTGGCCGGAGTGCTTGCTGCCTGGGTTACCTATAGGGCGCTTTATAAAGGCAACAATGTTTCCAAAGGCGATTTCGACGCCCAAGTCGGTAAATATAACCTTTTGAACAATGAATTGGGGGTGGAGAAAGAAAAAGTCAAAGGCCTTACCGAGACCCTTTCAGCGAAAGAAACCGATTTAAACAGCAAAAGCGAAAAGAACACAGAACTGACAGGCCTTATTGCGGTTAAAACAACGGAGTATTCCAATATTAAAAATCAATTCGAAGAATTAAAAGCTGAATTGTCAACATATAAAGCAACTGTTAGCACCCAGCAAAACGAAATACAGAATACGGAGAGAAATTACGCTGTTATAAAGGCAAATCTTGAAGCAGCCAACACGGCGATAAAAACCTATTTGGACGATATTAGCCAGTTAAAATCAGAAGTAAAGGCGAAGACAGATGAATTTAACGAAGCCAATAAAAGAGTTTCTGAATTTGCCGCCAATAATAGCGCCTTAACCGAAAAGCTGGAAACACAGAAATCAGAAATGGAAACGCTGCGAAAGCAGTTCAATACTGAATTTGAAAATATTGCCACTAAAATACTGGATGAGAAAACCGAAAAATTTACGAAAGTCAACCAGGAAAATATCGCCACTATTCTAAAACCCTTAGGCGAAAACTTGGATAATTTTAAAAAGAAAGTAGAGGAAGTATATGACAAGGAGTCTAAGGAAAGGTTTTCATTAGGCAAAGAAGTGGAAAAATTGGTGTTGCTGAATCAAAAAGTGAGCGAAGAAGCAAATAATTTAACCAATGCCCTGAAAGGCAGTTCTAAAACACAGGGTGATTGGGGGCAAATGATTTTGGAGAATATCCTGGAAAAATCAGGCTTGGTAAAAGACAGGGAATATTTTGTTCAGGCATTTCTCAAAGACGATGATGGCAATTATTTAAAAAATGAAGATGGCAGCAAGATGCAGCCGGATGTAATATTTGCATACCCTGACAATAGGAAAGTAATAGTGGATTCAAAAGTTTCCCTGACTGCCTACACACGTTATGCGTCAACCGATGTCATTGATGAACAGAAAAGGGCGATTGACGAGCATATAAAGTCACTAAGGCGCCATATAGAGGATTTAAGCAGAAAAAATTACCAGGACTTTGCCCGGTCATTGGATTTTGTCATGATGTTTGTCCCAAATGAGCCAGCCTACCTGCTGGCATTGCAACACGACCCGGAAATTTGGCATTTTGCCTATAACAAGCGGATTCTGTTGATAAGCCCCACCAATTTGATTGCTGCGCTGAAAATGATTGTGGATCTGTGGAAACGCGAAAACCAAAACAGGAATGCACAGGAAATTGCAAAAAGGGGTTCCGCACTATATGACAAGCTGGTAAGTTTTGTTAGCAGCCTAAGCGAGATTGGCGTCAATTTGAGTAAAGCACAAAAAAGCTATGACATAGCATTCGGGCAATTAAAAGATGGCCAAGGCAATCTTGTTTGGCAGGCTGAAAAATTGAAAGAACTGGGTTTGAAAACAAAAAAGAATTTGCCGCCCTCCCTTTCATCAACAGAAACAGATGAAGGAATTGATACCGATGTAATTGAAAACCGCTAATAATCATGGCATCTACAACTATTGCGAAAAAAGAGATTGCAGACTTTCTATGGGAATGGGCAGAAAGTCATGGCGATTGGGCCAAATTATTAATTGATAAAATTGTTCAAACCGAAAGCAATTTAACGGTTGCCGACCGTCAAACAATATTTCAATATTTCTTGCAATCAATCAAATTAGTCACAGGGTTACCGGCGATAAAAGTAACCAAACCAACATATAAACCTACCGACAAAGAAGTACAATTAATTTCTTTATCTAACGTTTATGGCGTAAACAGGCTCGCAAAGAATCAGAACCTGACATTTGGAAAAAATATAACCATAGTATATGGAGAAAATGGGACTGGCAAAACAGGCTATGGGCGTATTCTAAAATCGCTTGGATTTAGTTATGATACAGGAAGTGCCATACATCCAAATTTATATGGCAACCGGGAATCAAAATCAGCGTCAATTGCTTTTAGCTTAAATGGAACAAATCAAAATTTTAATTGGACCGGCGGTAATAACAACCCCGATTTGTCAAACATCTCTGTCTTTAATAGCAATTGTGTTCAAATTTCCTTAGCAGACAGGCACCTGATTGTAGCGCCAATAGGCTTTCATTTATTTAATCTTGTCACCTCTGAGCTCCAAGAGTTAAATAAGTTATTAGAAGCCAAAATAACCGCATATCCTGTTTCACTTGCATGGGTTGAAACCTTATCTCCGGGAACGCCGCAACAGCAATTCATGGCTTCCCTTTCTGCGAGGTCAGTTGAAGAAAAATTGAAAGAACTCGCAACATTTGATGACACCCAGCAAACGGCGTTACAAAATGCTGAAACAGAATTATCAAATCTCAATAAAACATTGCTGCAAACAGAAATGCAATATAGGACGGCTCAGAGCATCGAACTTAATAACATTATTTCTCAAATACAGTCATCAAAAAGTATTGTGTCTGAAGCCAACTGGCAGCTTGTAATGAGTTATAATAAAGACATTTTTTCGCTCGAAGGTAGAGCCCAAACCGGGTTGAAAGAAATAGCAGAATTAAACGGTATTTCATTTTATGCCACCACAGAATTTCAATCTTTTATTACTTCTGCTGAAAATTATATTAAGTTGTTGGATAACCCTGGTTATCCTGGTGATAATGATATTTGTGTTTATTGCAGGCAACCACTTGAAGATTCCGCAAAACTTCTTCTTGACAGTTACAGGAAATTATTGAATGACAAAACGCAGGAAACACTGCAGAGCGTAAAACGAAAGAAAAGTGATTTGCTGAATAGAATATCGGGCGTAAATACAACATTTTCATTCCACCAACCTACGTTCGGAGCAGATGGAGGCCAAATGCCTATCCAGCCAAAAGAGATAGAGGATTACAACAGAGAATTACAAACTCTCAAAGTGGAGCTTTCAAGCGATCAGGGGCCAGCGTCTTTACCTTTTTCGTTTGATTACGACAAATACATTAATTTTTTTACCAGAAAGAAAAAAGAAATTGATGAGATAATCGGGCAAAAAAAATTAAGATTGGATTCCATTTCTGCTACCGAGTTAACGTTAAAAAATAGGATATCTGAATTAAAGGATCGAAAGTTACTTGCTTCAAAGATGGAAGAGATAAAAAAAATCATTTTTAACTATAAAATGGTTAATCATTTGAGGAGTAATTCGACTAGCTTTAATACAGCCTCGATAAGCCGGAAAACCTCCGAAGCAAGGGATGAGTTGGTAAAGCAGAACTTCAACACTATTTTTCAAAACGAACTAAGGGCTTTTCGGAAATCTGATATTAATATCCAGATTAGTTTTGGGACAGAGAGAGGAAATTCAAGGGTAACACAAAGGATCGGTTCACATACTTTGACAGAAATTCTTAGCGAAGGCGAGCAGAAAGCTATTGCTTTAGCTGAATTCTTAACCGAATTGCAACTGGATAATGTCAAAGCTCCAGTTATTTTTGATGACCCGGTAAACAGCCTTGACCACCGAATTATTGACGAGGCTGCTAAAAGATTTATTGAATTGTCGAGACAAAGGCAGGTTATTATTTTTACACATAGTATTCTATTACTTAACAGTTTTATTCAGCAATCCGAACTGGAAACTAATAAAAGTATTGCTTTTACTTTTCACGGAGTTAGGAATAATTTTGGAGAAACAGGCATTTTAGATTCCGTTGAGGAAATTAATTCATTTAACTATTATATTAAGAAGCTTACTGCTGTTTTGACCGAAAACCCAGCCGGCAAGGATGAAAACAAGTTAGCAGCTGAAGGATATGGGCACCTTCGTTCTGCTATAGAAGTGTCAGTAGAGGAAGATATTTTGAAAAGAATTATTAAACGTTACAGAAAGGGGGTGGCTTTCCCATCATTATTAAGGATTGATGGCAGCAAACTTGATACACATAAAGGCAAACTTAATGATATATACGAAAAATGCTGTGTTTCAATCGCCGGTCATAGCAGTCCTGCGGAATTACATACTACTCCGACTCTCAGTGAATTAAAACAAGACTACGCTTCTTTTGTCGCGATTCGTGGCAATTTTAATAAATAATAAGTTATTGCGGTTGCACTTTTGGCAAAATCCACTTATTGCTAACATGTTGTTACCCGGACCATTTACTTGTAATGCTTTTAAAGTCTACTTTGTCATACCATTCATTTTTCCATTTTTCTAAATACGGAATATCATTAGATGATGGTTCGTTTTCACATCTGTCTATTTTTACAATGGATGGCATTACCGTTGCTTCTCCTATCAATAGTGCCTCACCGGATTGTAAGGACGGCAAAATATCTGTTATAGAACCCAGCGTGTCAGGAAGCAGCCTTTTAACATAATTCTGATCGTCCGGGTTTGTTAATCTCATGGCAATGAAGTTATTGCATTGAGAAAAAATTGTTTCCGAAAGCTCTGATGGCCTTTGGCTGATTATTGCCAGTGAAATTCCGTATTTTCTTCCTTCTTTAGCGATTCTTTCAATAGAAGCCTGCGATGACTTATATCTGGCTAAATCACTTTTAGGGACATATTTATGCGCCTCCTCATATACCAACAGCAATGGCATCTCATTGTCCCCGTTTTGCTTTTTATAGTAATATGAATAGTCAAAGAGCAACCTGGATATCAATGAAACAGTGATACTTAATACTTCAAAAGGGACACCGCTCAAATCAATGATGGTTACATTTGATGTAGAATGCTTTCTTTCGTTGCCCTTGTACCCGTATCCTAAAAACTGGCTTAGTGTTTCTTCAAAGCTTATTTCCTTGCTTTTAGGCCCAAAAAGGAACTGCCTCAGCCTGGGAGTATTGACTTTCGCTGTTAACCTTGAAATAAATTTATCAATCTTGCCATCCGCATAAACACCATTCGATATGCCATGGCCTGCCGCCGCACTTGCGCGCCTTGTAGACGCAAATTCGTATGATTGTTTAAAATAATGATGGTATTTAAGTTTTTCGGAACTAAATGCAAATGTGCTTCCAGAGAAACAAATATTTAACTCCTGCTCACTGTGAACTGTTTCTTTTTTCAAATTGTTCAAACAGTTCAAAACTTCATCAATGTCAAATTTTAACGGGCTGTCAAAATAAACTCTTTCAACACCAGGGTTTTTATATTCCTTATTTTCAGTTATTACCGACCGCAATATAGAGGATTGGTTATAATTGTTATTATCGCCTGATTCAAGAAATAACTCCTCTAATTCGTCCCCGTTTAAAAGCCAGTATGGCAATACCAAATCTTCAATTCCGATTAAATTTGCTTCAGGGAATGCAGTAGCGTATTCAGAATGAATATCAAAGATTACAATATGAGAATTGTTTAGCCCTGTAAAGTCTGACTTCTTTTCTTTGGTGGCATTTTGCAAAACCTTTGCCGTTGTATGGGATTTTCCCGAGCCGGTTGAGCCGACAATTGCGAAATGCTTATTAAAGAATTTATTGCCATTGACAGGAACTTCAATTTTTTCTTTGGTTGATTGGGCCAATTTGGCGAAACAAAACTTTTCATAACCGCTGTCTCCGCTGCCGCTTGAGTAGATAGCCTTTATATCTTCAGTTGTGGCTTTCGTAGCTTCTTTCGGGGGTAATGCAATTGAGTCACCGCCACGCCGGAAAACGCCGTCTTCAATAGTGCCAAGTGGATTGGCGTCAACCATGTACCTCCTGCCTTTATCATCAACTTCTATAAGAAAACTCTCAATGATGGCGATTAGCTTGATCCCTGAATTCTCGTTGTCGGCGATTTGAATGTAAGAACCTACTTTCAATTGCTCAGCTCCCTTAAAAGCATTTATATCGTCAACTTTTATCTTTACCTTGTTGGGAAGAACGGCAATTACTTCGCCGTTCACTTTACCTTCTTCCATCAGATTATATTTTTAATGTCCTTAATATCCTCAATTTCTATTTTTACGTGTTTATCTTTTAACAAAAGTTCCAATGGTATCATTGAATAAAACTGATATACCTCCTTAGTTCTCGAAATGTTGTTTACTAATAAAGTTAAGTTTTCCTCACTGTTTATAATTTTAAAGAATAGCTTATTTGAAAATGTCGGACTTTCCTGTATGCTTTTAATATTAAACTCGGCATCCATAAAATCATAGCCATCTTTTATCACATAATTATCTTTTTGCAATGCATCTTTTAATGCTTTCAATTCTGATTTTGGCAATCCATTAAAAAAAATATAAGGAACAAATCGGTCATTGTCTGGAATAGTCTTAGTCTTGTTTTTACTCCATTTGTTTTTTATAGATAAGACAATTTCTTGTAGTAAAGCGACTGAAGGAGATTTTGTAATTTCTATGATAAAAAACCTTTCGTGAGGCTCATTATTTAATGCCGATTTAAAGAACAACTTGTGTAAATATTTAAGCTGTTGTTCTTTGTCTAAGACATCAATGTAAGCAGATTTGAAAATAATCTCTTTTCCGTTTTTTATAACATTATCTATTTCCTTCTTTGTAGTTGTTCTTGCAGATTTGCTTATAGGTGGATTTTTAATTATTATGTCCAAAAGGTAACTCGAAATAACAGAGTAATATATTTCCGCCTCCGCCAAAGATTTCGAATAGTCAGCTTTTATTTTGTCTATGACCATTTTATATTGGGACTCGAAATCGTCTGCAAACATTATTGTGAAATTCTTAATAAATTCATTTTTTTCGAGTTCGCTGATTTTTGTTGTTTTACCAATTACTACATCTAATTCATCCGTTGTTGTAAATGTTTGGTTATGCTGAGTGATGCCTTTAAAGAAAATAAATAAAATGAACTTTTTGCTTTTGTCTTCCTTGAATTGATCAATAAGTTGGAGGATTGGCTTTTTAAGTTTTGCTTTTTGCTGGGCATGTGTATAGTCCGTATTGTGGTATTTGACCTGGATATAATAATCATCAAATCCGTAATCCTGAATTTGTTCAATCTGAATTTGTTTATCCGGATTGTTGAATATTTCTAATATAGTCCTGTCAAATTGAAATTTATACCCTTTAAGTGCTATATATGCTCCATCCATAATCTAAAGTTGTTTGACAATATTTTTGAGTGGTTCTTTATGCCCTTCACAATTTCAACGAGGGGTGGTAAATTAATTGAATTAGAGGCTATCAATCATAAATGAACCAGAATACTTGTACTACAACCGGTCATGTTGACGAAGTGTATGGTAATTGTTTTTAATTTAACCATCCTTAAAAATATCATGGTATGTAGCATCGGTCAGAGCTAATATAATAATCACTTTTTACATTCCATAGCCTTTTGCCAAATAATTATAATATATTTTTTGCTCTAAATTTTGACTTCGTTTACAAAAAACGCGTAAACTCGACTATTGCTGTCATTGTAATATGGAAGATAAAGTTACTTAATATAGTACGTGCGTATTAGTTATTAAAGTAGGGCATTGACCCGTCATTACCCGGCTGAATTAAGATGCTATTGCCACGCGTTCCGTTATCTCGTTCCATCATTTATTCAATTTTCTTTTTTATTGCGGAGCAACGCAGCCCATGCGATGGCTTTTTTATTTTTCAGCACGCATGCGCTGCTTTGGCTTCATTGGCGTATGCAGGCAGGCGGCTCCTTTCTCCATGATTGCCCTGCCGTTGCGCTACGCTGCACTACCGGGCAACATTCCGCCATACACCTGCCAGCCACCATACGGTGGCTTTTTTGTTTGCTTTAAAGGATAGGCGTGGCCTATGTTCTTTATTCTTTTTGCTTGTCCAGAAAACAGTGCAAAAAGCAAGCGAAGTTAGCGGCGTTGCCTGCGCGCTAACCAAAAGATTTCCGGCATAAAGCCGCTCCGTTCCTCTCCGCTTTTTATTCCGTTTCCTTTTGGTGTTTAAAGCCCGCGCTGCCTTTGCCGCTTATAAAACTGCTTTCTTTTTTCTGTTTTTTCTTTTGACAAGCAAATTTTTTTTAAAGCACACAAATACAAAACACATGAAAGCACAGCAGTTATCACGGTTAATGCGCATGAGTTGGGAAATTCAAAAGCGCAGGCATACAAGCCGTTCAAAATCATTATTGGCAGCATGGGCAATCTTCTTAAATGAAGATGTTACGGTTTTCCACCTCGTACAAAAATTAAGTGGCAATAAGCAGGTTAAACCCGCTGCCACAGCCTCGCTTAGCTTATTCAATCAGTAATCAATTTTTATCAATACTTAAATTTTAATGTCATGGAAACTTTAGTAGGGCGTATCACAAAAGACGCACAGGTAGCAACAATAAAGAGCGACAAACAGGTAGTAAATTTTTCAATTGCTGTAAACGACAATTACAAAGCAAAGGACGGGGAGGCAAAAAAAGTAACCCGCTTTTTTAACTGTGCTTACTGGATAAGCGCGGCCATCGCAAAGCATTTGGTAAAGGGTACACTGGTGGAATTAAACGGGCGCATTGGCTTAAACACATGGGAGAATATGGAAGGCAAAACCATTGCATCCTTAACGATGCATGTTAGCAACATCAAGTTGCATGGCAAGGGCGCAGGCAAAAACGAAGGCGGTGCAGCCGCTGCCAACACAACAACCGCCACCACAGCCAACGAAACAAACGACGATTTACCGTTTTAAATTTTTCAACCCTCACCCTCTAACCTATAAACGAAAGGATATGAAATACTTTAAAGATTGTACGACGATAGACGAAGTAAAGGCACTGTATAAGAAACTGGCGAAAGAACACCATCCCGACGCGGGCGGCGATACTGCCACCATGCAGGAAATCAACCGCGAATACAGCTATGCCTGTGCGCACATTGCCAAAGGCGCAGGCATGACGGACGAAGAAGCAGACACAGAAATAAAACTGTCCGAAGAATACCGCGCGGTCATTGAAAAAATAATCCACCTGCCCAATATCATTATAGAAGTGGTAAACAAATGGATTTGGGTGACGGGTGCGACTTATCCGGTACGTAAAGAATTGAAGGAAGCGGGTTTGTTTTTCGCACCCAAAAAAGGCGCATGGTATTACCGCAGCGAGGTATATAAAACAAGGGGCGGCAACAAAACCCTTTCACAGATCAAAGCCAAGTACGGTAGCGAAACCATTAACAAAAGGCAGGAAGCAAACACATTAGAAGATTAAAAAATTGAACAAGATGAAAAAGATAAACCAGCAGGCGGCAAGGATATTTTGCAAACTGTTAGATAAGATGGGCATACAGGAACATACCAAATTCACCAGCGAGGGCTTTATGCCGCTGGTGATGGAGCAGGTCGGGGAACTCATTAACACACCGTGGGGCAAAGGGCAATTGTACAGCCTTGCCCATTACTACGAACAGAACGGCGATTTAATGCGCGACCCCGAAATGGTGTTCATTGTAGTGGATAACCGGAAGGATGCAAAGGATTATGATTTTATCGGCATTTACCCGCAATTGTTCCAGCAGGATAGCCTTGATTTATACGAAGAAAGCGTAAACATTGTGAACAATACTGTTACCACTTATAAACCGCACTGGCAGGCAGCACATGTAAGCTTTGCCAACCAGTGGCTGAAAAATATACAGCAACAGGGCTTTTTAAAATAGCCCTTTTCAGCCCTAACCCTTTACTTATTTCTCACAATTCAAATAACATTTATGCAACGTTCAGATAAATCAACGGTGTACATTTTTATAAAAGCAGCAACCAACAGCGAGTTTGATGGCTGCGATTTTGTCATAGTCAAAGTTTCAAAAAAATGGGCAGCAACCATGCAGGAGCGCCTGTTATTATTAGAGGTAATAAAAAAGGCAAAGGATTTTTCACACCTTTCTTTTACGGGTACAATAGAAGGTTTTTATGTGTATCCCGATGATACCACAGAGCATATTTTGAAGGGCGGGGAATCATGGTGCTTTGTTGATATTACAGCAGATGGATTGCAGGAGTTGGAAGAAGTCAACAGCGAATTGTATGGGCTGGAACTGGATATAGATTTTTTTGGGAACGGTTCTTATGAAGCACATGCAGTACAGGGCAACGACAGTTTTTATACCGAGGCATTTAAAATCGCGGATGTTTTATGCCAGCTAAACACCTACAGTCTGCGGGCAATTTAAAGCAAACAATTATAAGGACAGGTAAAAATTAAACGTATGGAAATGATAGATATGACCTTGTTACAGGTGGCAGAAATAGATATTATTTACAAATCAAAAGTAAAACCATCCCTGCGCCCGCAAATAAAAAGCCCGCAGGATATATACGCCGTTTTCCGCCCGTTCTGGGACGAAAATAAAATAGAATATGTGGAGCAGTTTAAAGCCATGTACCTGAACAGGGCAAAATATGTACTGGGCATTTATGAAGTGTCGAGCGGCACCACGACCGGCACGATTGCCGACCCAAAGAATGTTTTTGCCGCTGCACTCAAAGCAAACGCCTGCTACGTAGTACTGGCGCATAACCACCCCTCCGGCAGCCTAAAACCGAGCCGCTGTGATGTGGAGATAACCCAGCGGATGGCAGAATGCGGCAGGCTGTTAAGCATTCCCGTGCTTGACCATCTTATTATAACACCGGAGAGTTTTCTATCCTTTCAGGAGGAAGGATTGATGTAAATTTTTTTCAAAATTCAGCCCAAACCCTTTAAACTTTTACCGGCAAAACCAATCCTATGAATAGCTAAATTTATTAGCAAACTACCTAAAACATTCATATATGTGGCACGGTTATGATGGCGGGCAAAGGCAACTCCAGACCACGCAGCGCGGTTTGTGGCTGGTGTTTAAATGGGCGTGCAAAGGCTTGCTATATGCACCGCTTTTGGTAACGGGTTATTTAATTTGCACCCTTTTCCTGGACAAAAAAGCGCACGGGCTGTTATGGCTTGGCTTGCCTGTGTTATTGGCTTACCTGCTGTACATTGTTGTAATGGCAGCTAAAAAAATACTGAACAGCTTGAGGGCAAAAGGCAGTTTGTTTTGGCTGCTGCTGTTTATTATTTGCGTTGCTTTTACCTGTGTACTGCCTGCGTGTATCGTTTACAACCCCATAAATTATATAGTGCATGAATGCAAAGGCAATCAAATGGTAACGGTTTTATTGGTGGCTTGCTTTACCGGCTTTGTCTATTTTCAGTACGACTTTTTAAACCACCGGCAGAGAAAGAAAACAAAATAAAGGCTATAAAAAAGAGAAGGCTGGTTAGGAATAACCGGCCTTTTTTCAACCCTAAACCCTTAAAAGAGCAAATTAAATGTAAGGATATTTAAGCGCAAATTAAATTCTGTGAATGGCTGCCATGCCGTGGTTAATGACTGCGTTGCGGCGCAACTTTCTTTTACAAGCGCCGAAAAAGAAAGTTGACAAAGAAAACGCTGATGCCGGAAGGTTAATTCTATATTTTTATTAACGCCACCTGGGATTTTTGCAATTATTCGTTTCTGCAAATACTGGCGCGACCAATTCTTTGCCCCATATCTTTTTGCCCGCCCGCTTTGGATTTCGCCTGAAATGCTCATTCCGTTCTTCAAAGTACCTGTCAATGGCTTCCATACATTCTTCGGCGGAACTGTAATTGCTGTTATGGATAACGGCTTTGGCAAGGCCACTGAAAACAGACTCAATGACGTTTAAAAATTGAGCGGATGATGGTAAAGGAGCTAATTCTACCAGCGGGGTTTTATTTCGTTTCCTGTAAGCAGCACTGTTGATTTCCTCAATCTTCCGGTAAAGTTTTTTGGAGGCGTGCCATGATGCCGCATCCCAGGAAAAAAATATTTTATCATGCTTTTGATATTTAACCAATAACAGGTTGAGCAACTTAATCATTTCATCTGTATTCTTCTTTTTAGAATAAAAATGGGTCACCTGGTTTTCAGACAATTCCAAAGCAGCGGTACAAATAATGCATCCTTTGCTTTTCTGCAATTGTGGATATGTTTTTACTTCCCCTTTTTTTACGTAAGAACTGCCGCCTTTCATTTTAACTGCAAAAGGCCCAAATTCATCCACGGAAAAAAATTTTTGCTTCGGTGTCAGCCCTGATAATATCCGGGTGATATTGGCCAGCTTTTCTTTAAAGTTAGGATCGGGGCTTGTGAGTGTTTCTTTTGCTTTCCTGAATGAAAAGCCTGCCGTTTTTATATAGGCTGAAATACTGCTGGTAGATATTGAATGGCCGTAGGTTGTACGATATGCCTGTGCAAGGGTGAGTTGGCTCCATGATGCCCTGTTAATGTCATGGAGCTTTGGGCTTTCGTGTAAAAGCTTTATCAGGTTCGCTTTTTTCTCTTCCATCAACTGCATCGCCTGCTCATTTTTTTTCCTGCTTTTTTTCTTCAGGCCATCCATGCCCCTTTCGGCATAAGCCTGTATCCATTCCTTCACCTTATCCGGCGTGCGTTCTATTTTCCTGGCGATATGCAGCACGGCGTTCCCTTCAAAAGCTTCCAATATGATGACTGCTTTTTCCCATTTTTCCCTGTTGGAGCAGCGCCGCCAATGCTGTAAAATTTTAATATCTTCTTCTGGTACGCTGGCAATATTCCAACGGTTAGTCAGTTTGGTAACACCATTGTGGTTGCACCATTCTGTGAACAGGTTGCTGAATTGCGTGTGGCCATAGCCGGAAGGGTATTTTTGTTTGTAGCGCCGCCATTCAGACCCGATGTTTGCATTTTGCCGCTGGATGTTTGCATATATCTTACCGAGCATTTTTTGCAGTTGATCGTAGCGTTTGTCCGCTTTTGCAGCCGGGCGCAATTGCATTAATTCCCGGCATTCAGCAAGTATAAATTCAGTGTCGGCAAGGCGGCCGGGATAAGAAATGATAACTATTTTTAATAGCGATATGTATTTTTTAACCGTATTCCGGGAAATACCTAAAGCGTTGGCGGCGCTTTTTATGTTTACCACACCACTCAATATGAGCTTGTAAATAAATATGATGCTGTCTTTGGAAATGGTTTTATTCATAAAAAAAATATTGGTTACTAAATAGAGGCACGCAAAGTTTGTTCGTATATCACTGCTGCTAAAATAATATCCCTGTCTTCACATGGCTTCAAAAACTCAAGGCTGATTTAGCATAGCCAGTACAAATTTTGTACATCTTGTCTGGTGTTGCACACCTGTCTAATTTTGTCGTTTCTTCCGCTTTTACCGCAGCGAAGCGCGGGGCCGCCACAACCGTAAACAGCTTGCGGGCGGCGGAAGTTTCCCTGGAGCGGAAACGGCGAGATGTACAATTGTTGCACAAAGTGCCGCCAATTGAAATCTCGCCCCTTTCACTCCGAAGTCGTTTCGGGGAACAGCGGAAGATGAATTTGTTTGTACCTGCTTCGGCAGGATGATTTGTACGTGTGTAAATGATAATGTGATGATAGAACAGGACAAGGAACCCAAACAGTGGATCAGCATCCGTGTGAAACCCGAGGAGTACGACCTGGTGTACCGCCTCTATGCTGCCACTACCTGCCGGAAGCTAAGCCAGTATGTGCGCAAGGTGCTGCTGCAAAAGCCGGTTACCGTCAATTACCGCAACCAGTCTGCCGACGATTATTTAAAAGAAGTGATCCAGTTAAAAAATGAACTGCACGGTATTGCCAATAATTTTAACCAGTCCGTTAAAAGGCTGCACACCCTGCAAACGATCCCTGAGATAAAAACATGGATAGTTGTGAATGAGGCCACGCAAAAAGCGCTGGGGGCGAAGATCGAAGAAATAAGGTTATACATGAGCCAACTCCACCAGCTATGGTCGCAAAAATAAAATTCTCCCAAAGCATCAGCCGGGCGCTCAATTATAACGAACAAAAATTGCAGCGCGGGCAGGCTACACTTATCCATGCGGCTAATTATATACTGGAACCACACGAAATGAATTTTTACCAGAAGCTGCAACGCTTCGATCAGCAGATGGCATTGAATGAAAGGGCAAAGACGAACACCCTGCATATCTCTTTAAATTTTGACCCTTCCGATAAACTCGAAGTGGATAAGTTGAAGGCGATTGCCAATGATTATATGCGCCAGTTGGGCTTTGCCAAACAACCTTACCTGGTGTACCAGCACACAGACGCCGGGCACCCGCATGTGCATGTGGTAACCACCAATATCACGGACGACGGCAAGCGGATTCCCTCGCATAACCTGGGCAGGGATGTGTCCGAGCCGGCAAGGCAGGCACTCGAATTAAAATACGGTCTCACCATTGCAAAAGGCAGGAAACAGCAGCAGGAACAGGCATTAAAAAAAAAATACCTGCGCAAAGTGGAATACGGCAAAGCAGAAACAAAGCGCAGCATCACAAATGTGCTTGATCATGTATTGAACCAGTATAAATATACCTCGCTGCCCGAATTGAATGCCGTGCTGCAACAATACAATATCACCGCAGACCGGGGTGAAGAAAACGGGCGCATTTATAAAAACAGGGGGCTGACCTACCGCATACTGGACGAGTACGGCAGGAAAATGGGCGTACCCATCAAGGCCAGTTCCATTTACAGCAAGCCCACGTTAGACAGGCTGGAAAAGAAGTTTACAGAGAACGACTTAAAGCGCAGGCCCGACAGGAAGCGTGTAAAAACGGCGATTGAATGGGTGTTGCAGCAAAAGCCCGGCAGCGTGCAGGAACTGCAAAAGAGGCTGGAAAAAGAAAGGATAGCGCTGGTTATCCGCAGGAACGAAGAAGGCCGCGTATATGGTATGACCTATATAGACCATCAAACGAGATCAGTGTTCAACGGCAGCGATCTGGGCAAGGAATATGCGGCCAAACGCATGCTGGAAAGATTAGGTCAGGAACAAAGACAGGAACGGCCATTGGCATTGCAACAGGAAATAAAAAAACACACCGGAATGCTGTGCATACACCTGCAAATGATATGGCTTCTTCATTTAAACCGCCGCTTCATGGCTTAGGCAAAACACTCCAACAGGTGGTGATGCCGGAAGATACGAACGAGCAAACCGCCCATGAATTGACCGAAGAACAAAAACGAAAACGCAAAAAACAAAGGGAGCAGTCCCGCGATTATTAACCTATAAAACGTGTGTTATGGCAATGAGGACAGGAGAAAACGAACAGGGGTTAAAACAGGTCATCGACCTTACAAGGGCTATCAGCATCACCCTGCTGCTGGTACATTTTTATTATTATTGTTACCATGCCTTCCAGGCCTGGCATGTCACCTCTGCCATAACCGACCGGGTACTGAAGAACCTTTTCAAAACGGGTTTGTTCCGCAGTTTTAATACTTCTAAAGCGATTGCTTTGGGATTTTTGGCTTTATCCGTGTTGGGTGCTACAGGGAAGAAAGAACAGCACTACCGCTGGCGTACGGTACTGTTTTATATCGGCACCGGCCTACTGTTATACTTTGCCGGTTACTGGATCATTTACTTACCCTACGATGTCGAAATAACCGCCATTAGCTACATGGTTGTTACAGCTACAGGCTACTTGCTTTGTATGGCAGGCGGCAGCGTTATCGTGCGTATGCTGCGGGTAAAATTAAGCGGGGAAGTATCAAATAAACATAATGAGACCTTCCCGCAGGAAGAACGGCTGGTACAGAACGAATACTCCGTCAACCTGCCGGCACGGTATAACCTGAAAGGCAGGATGCGCAATAGCTTTGTTAATATTCCCAACCCGTTCAGGGGATTGTTGATACTCGGTACACCGGGCAGCGGCAAGAGCGTTTTTATCATCCACGAGATCATCAGGCAGCATATACAGAAGGGGTTTGCCATGTTTATCTATGACTATAAGATGCCGGACCTGACAAAGCTGGCCTATAACCTATACCTGCAATACAGGCATGCTTATACCGTTCCTCCATCATTTTATGTGATAGATTTTGACAATATACAAGACCGTTGCAATCCCATTCATCCGGGCGCATTGAATGACCCGGCAGATGCAGCAGAATCCGCCCGCTCATTTTTATTGGGCCTGAATAAGGAATGGATTAGGAAACAAGGCGACTTTTGGGTGGAATCGCCTGTCAACTTTTTGACAGCAGTTATTTGGTTCCTGCGCCGTTATGAAGATGGCAGGTATTGCACCATCCCTCATGCTATGGAAATGGTGCAGCAGCCGTATGATAAATTATTTTCCGTACTGCGTACCGAGCCGCAGATAGAACTATTATTAAGCCCTTTTATCAATGCCTATCAAAACGGTGCCGTGCAGCAACTGGAAGGCCAGTTGGCAGGTGTATCAGTCAGCCTGGGCAGGCTGTCATCACCCAATTTATATTATGTTTTAACTGGCAATGATTTTACGCTGGATATTAATAACCCTTTAGCGCCAAAGATTGTTTGCGTGGGCAATAGCCCGCAGAAAGCTTCGGTGTATGGTGCCGTCATGTCGTTGTATTTTACAACGATGGCGAGGCTGGTAAACCGCAGGGGCGGCATCAAAAGCAGCATCGTGATGGATGAGTTTACCACACTATATGTGCATGGCGTTGACACGCTGCTGGCCACGGCCCGTTCCAATAAAGTGGCATTAACGCTTGCCCTGCAGGATGGCAACCAGCTTCGGTTACACTATGGAAAAGAAATGGCGGATGTGCTGATCAACCTGCCCGGCAACATCATTTGCGGGCAGAACAGCGGCGACCTTGCCAAACAATTATCGGAACGCCTTGGCAAGATTCTACAGGACAGGGAGAGCCTGTCGGTGAATGGCGGCGACACGAATATAACCCGCTCCAAGCAATTGGAGCTAGCCGTACCGCCATCCACGATCGCGGGCCTGTCTTCCGGTGAATTTGTGGGTTTGGTAGCGGATAGCCCCGATCAAAAAATAGCATTGAAAACTTTCCACGCAGAGTTGATAACCGATTTTGCCAGGCTGGAAAAAGAACAGACCAGCTATGTCCAGCTGCCTCTAAAAGCAGTTACCCAAAAGGTTATACAAGCTCACTATATGCAGGTAAAGCAGGAGGTAAAAAACTTGATGGCAAGTGAAATACAATATATGATGGATAACCCCGAATTAGCAGGATTGATAGTTAGTAAATGATTTAATTTTACCGATTTAGCCCTTCACCCCTTAATTCTCCAACAGGTGTTGGAGAATTAAGAAGCGGTTTAAAACTCCAACAGCTGTTGGATAAACATAAAAACAGATGCCAAAAAGAAATACGGAAACAAACTATAATACGCTGTTGAAGGAGGTACTGAAAGAAGTAGAGAATCACCGCATACTTGCCGCCCAACAAATCAGCAATACCATTATGCAGTTGTATTTTTCTATTGGCCGTATCATAGTAACGCGCCAGGAGAAAGAAGGCTGGGGCAAATCTGTGGTGGAGAGATTGGCAACAGACTTATCAAAAAAGACGAACACACAAAAAGGATTTTCCATACAAAGCCTTTGGTATATGCGGCAATTTTATTTAGAATATAAGGAACAGCCCCTGTTAAAAGAAATGGCGTTGCAAATACCATGGGGCCAAAACATTCTTATTTTTTCGCAGGTAAAAGAGGCAAGGCAACGGGAATATTATCTTTCTCACACGCGAACAGATGGCTGGAGCCGCAAAATCTTGCTGAACCAAATTAAGGCGTCAGCTTACGAAAGGCAGGGCAAACTTCCTAAAGTCCATAATTTTAAGAAAGTATTGCCTGCCCATCTTTCCGAGCAGGCAAATGAAATATTAAAGAGTGACTATAATCTTGATTTTTTATGCATCGGCGAACCGTTACTGGAAAGGCAATTGGAAAACAAATTGCTGGAGCATTTGAAAGAATTTATCCTGGAACTTGGTTATGGTTTTACCTTTATTGGCAACCAATACAGGTTAGCCCTAAATAACAAAGAGTATTTTGTTGACCTCTTATTTTTTCACCGGAAACTCAAATGCTTAATAGCCATAGACCTGAAGATTGGGGAATTTCAGGCCGAGTTTGCAGGCAAAATGAATTTCTATCTCAACCTTTTAAATGAGCAAATAAAACTTAAGGAAGAAAACCCGTCTATTGGGATTATCCTTTGCGCCAGCAAAGACTACATAGAAGTTGAATATGCGCTTGGTGGTATTAACAATCCAATTGGCGTAGCAGAATATACTTACAGTAAAAAGCTACCTGCGAAATTAAGAAAGGAGTTGCCTGATGCTGGTGAATTAAAAAAGAAAGTGCATGATGAAATAAAAAGATTTAATAAATAGAATTTTCAAAGCCGAAATATTAATTAATTCGATTTTGCGGGCAGTTTATTTGTCTATTGTATGCTTTTGTAAGGTTTTAAAAACATATTCAATATAAGTAGCATTATGTCTCGTAGGGAACTTCTATGCGTTATCATTGTTTCCACCTTAAGCCCCACTTGTATTTCATTTTCTTTTTTGTTTAAAACATCATCAAAATTCAAAATGAATGTATCACATATTTTTTTGAATTCCCGTCTGTAAATGTTTATTGGAGCTGCATATGGGGAGGTTGGGTGAATATTTTTTTCAATTTCCATGAGTAATAAATAGAAGTCTTCATAACTTTTCAGTTCAACTGTCCACAAAAACTGACGTTGGTCTTGTGTAAAATCTAAACCGTTTTTGGGTCGCATTGTTTCATTCAAGTTTAAACGCAAAAGAACGTCGCTAATGCGATACAGGTAAGGAAATGTATATTCCCGTTCAAAATATGCATTCTTTAGGCTGTTTCTGAACTCCCTTAAATCTTTTCTGATTGTATCCCAAACATAATTGTCAATAGGCTTGCTTTTAGGTAATGAAAAACTGATTAATTCAGTATCAAGCGGCAAAGTTGATTTTTTATCGTACAGAATATCACTGATCCATCCACAGTGTCCGAGTTTAGAAGTGTCGTTGTATGCAATTAACAAAGTCGGTGTTGGATTATGTATCCAATATAAGACCGTGCTTTTTTTTATACCACTCATCTTAATTTCAGTTTCAGTTTCTTTAAAATTAGAACTGCTCTTGATTTGTACTCTGAATTCCATTCCATTTATTTCTCCTTTATCAAGAACTATTACTAACCCATCAACTCCAATGTCCTCAGATGGAGTTTGAAATACCCACTCGCTTGGTAATTGATTTTGAAACCATCGTTCGCCCCTTCTTCCTATGATATTTGAAATTGTCTGATTAGGCATACTCTATAATTACGCATAACTGTAAAGCATTAACGATGAGGCGGTATGCTGTGTTCCGTCTGCCACCATTGCTGATTAAAGATACAAAAGCTGATTGTTTATTCATTGCTCGGTATTATTCATCCGCCAAACTGACGTTGATTAGCGCACAAACCCTGGGAATATTTGTAGCTTCGCCATATTACCAACGTAATATTATTGTTTAATTTTTTTACCCTTAATCATTCTTTTGGCCAGATTTCTTTAATTCGGCTTCATTAATGCGTTGTCTGATGTCTTTAATAACAAACATCATAAATGGCATTAACTTTTTACATAACACTTCTGCTTTGTCAAGCATTAGTTTTGCTTCATCCAAATTAGACTCTTTGAGTTCCATTTGTGCAACCATTGCCAAAGTTGTAATAAGTTGCGGAGAACTTTCATCATCTTCGAATAACTTTAAAACAGCTTCATAAGCCCTGCGTTCTTCTTTTGGATCCTTCAATTTATGCTGTACTTCTGCGATAGACGACCAGATATCAATTTGTTTGTTCTTGTCTGATATAGATTCAGCTAATCGCATTGCTCGGTTAAAGGTATCAAGGGCTAATTCATATTTATTAAGTTGATGCAGAGTATCCCCTTTTTTAAATAACAGCCTAAGCCGCTCCTTTGGTGATTGTGCTTCGGAAATAAGGTTTTCGATGATTAAAAGAGATTTTAGTTCATACTCTTTTAATTCGGTTTCATTCTGTGTAACCTTTGCTAAATCGGATAGTGTTTTAAGTACATCAAGTTTCTGGGAATCTGTTGTTATTTCACTAGAGAGCAGCATTATTAAAATTTCTTTGGCCGTATCATGCTCTTCTAATTCCAATAATTTCATTGCATAACGAAAAAAGAACCAACTTTTCTTTTTTTCATTTTTGATAGTAAATACTTTTTGCAATGCGGACCTGTAATATTTTTCCGCCTCTTTTCTATGCCCCAAAGAGTCCAACAGTTCGGCACATGCCATTACATACTTAGCCGCCATGAATTGGTCATCTAATTCATTAAATATATTTTCTGCGTTTACAATATCTTGAAGACCTTGTTCCAAGTCTTTCATTATTTGTTTTTCACCTCGTTGTAGTAAAGCTTTACCCAGGTTGTATTCCCATGATTTACCCATTTGGCGGTAAATTGCAATAGCACGAGAATATTCGGCTAACGCTTCTTCGTATCGCTCGTAGGAATGGAATTGTGCTCTTAGTAAATGACACATGGCAAAACCTGAATTGGCTTTTTCAGATGCTCCTTTTTCATCTGATACAAACAAGCTCGTAAAAGCGTCATAAGCCTTTTGAGTAAAGCCAAACTGAATATTAAATGGCTCTTGGTTTTGGTTACTTAACATTCCTAACGCAAGTAATGCCCAGCCTTCAAAATTTTTATCTTTTCTTGAAATAGAAAATTCAAAAGCAGCGTTTAGAAAACCCCTCGCTTGGTCAATGTTTCCTTTAAGCCTATGGATTTCTCCAAGAATTTGAAGAATGCGCCCAACTTGATTGCCAAGATTAACTTTTTTAGATTCATTTAAGCACTCATTTGCTATTTCAAGAGCTTTGTCCAAATCGTATGAATCTTCAGTGACTTCTATTTGAGCCAGCTCAAGACGAACTCTTATTAATAGCTTCTGATTGGGTGCAACCTCTGCAATTTTGTTCCAAATTTCTTTTGCAAAGTCATATCTGCCGTTTTGTGATGCTTGCTTTGCAAGTTCAATTTGTTCTTCGATTTCTTTTGGTAATGCTAAGTCTTCTAATTTATTATTCAACCAAAGAATATCTTCGCCCTGATTGCCTCGGCCACAAGCAGCCAATAACTCATTAAATGAGGCCGCCATCGCATTGCGATAATCAATATATCTGTAACGCTTTAAAGTGTCTGGCAAATCACAGTCTTGGATTAGCAATGGAATAAATCTTCGACCTGAATTAGTCGGGTCTCTAAATAACACAGTGCTTCTTTCTAATGCTACCCAATCTGAATTTAGAGCATTTGATGAAAGGCATAGAATTAAAGTCTTTGATTCTGCAAGTCCCTTTTCAATTTTTAAGTAGATGTCGTCCCCAGGTTTTATTAACCACTCGTCAAACCAAACATTTAAACCTGATTCATGAAGCTTTTGCGCAATTGCTCTTACCGAATCTTTGTCTTTGGAGTTGTGGCTCAAAAAAACATCATATTTGAATGTGGGAGTCGGTTTCACTGTCTATAGGGTATTAATAATGCTTTTTTGTTCTATCTTTTGAGGTAAGTCCAGTTAACAATAAAATGACGGTTATCACGTAGCTCCGCGTAATTGTCTGGCATTGTAAATCCGCAAATTGCAGTGTTTTTATATTTACTAATCAAAAATTTGTCTTTTTAGCCTCTTTTGCCAACAGTTGCGAAAAACATCGGCAGCTATTTATTCCTGTTAGTTCCTATCCTTCTCTATTAAATCATCAGCTACATTAACGCATCACTTTGCGTTGTTAAAAGGCTACCAACGCGTTCCCTGTTTTAAGGCAAGATTTTGCTGTTCGTATACAAAATAATAATTATTATTAAACAATACAAGCTCGGTGGCAAAAATTATCGCCAATCATTAACCACAGGCAGCACATAAATAATAAAATTTTAACTCTCAAAGCTTTATGCAGCTATTAGTGCTACAAGTTTCTTTAGATCTGCTATAAATAAGTTCGATATTTGTACAGGCAGGACGACGACAAGAAAAAAGAGTTGCAGCAATGCAGCTCTTTTTTATTACGATAGCCCGGCAGGTTAGATTTGAACAAGCCGGGAAGTTGCGGGATAAATTAAAAATTTGTTTTGCGAAACAAGAGTAAAGAGATTTGGATAATAATTATCGCCAGTTAGCAGGGCTATTTTTACCGGGCGGGATATAAGACCATTTTGAACTGGTTAATGTTATAAAGCATTTGCAGGGATATATAATATATATTCCCTGGCTTTCTGCAGCAGCAACAGAAAGAGGGCGCTTAACAGGCACGTTGCAATTTTCATGAACTTTAAAAAAACTGGTGAAAACAAAACATTAGCAGCAGAGAAATGCGGTTATCACCCGCTTAAAAATATCATGGCCAATTAGCGCAAACAAAAACCGGCGATACAGTACCGCCGGTTTTTACTAGTGCTATTATCACAGCAGCTCGTTGCCGCTTTTATTTTGCAAATATCAATTTTGCATTTATAAACACTTGCTTTAATTTGCTTTTACCAGTTTTATCCTTACTATATCTTTTCCATTCATCACTTCAGCAACGTACATTCCGCCTGCAAATGTGCGCCCAAAGTGGAACATATCAAACACACTACCCCTTGTATGGTACACTACCTTACCATTCATATCCATTACTCTTACTTCAACAATGTTTTTACTATCTGCATGTTAAACTCTGCCTGTGCAGGGTTAGGTGACACTTTTACTTTAAGTTGAGCATGTATCTCTGCGGTGTTGGATGTGGGGTTATCGCTGCCGCCACTGCTTACCGAAGCATCACATGGCGTGCGTGACTGCAATATTTTAACCTTGTCGGTGGCTGTACAACCTGCAGTATCTTTTACCTGTATGGTATCAAAGCCTGCACTTAAACCGGTGAAAGTATTACCAGGCTGGTATGCACCGCCATTAATGCTATACAAGTAACCGCCATAACCGTTGATGGCAGTTGCGGTTATCGCGCCATCACTGCCGCCGAGGCAGCTTACATCAGTAGTTGCAAAGGTTATGGTTATTGGCTGTGCATGTTGTGCAATAGTAATAGCGGGCACAGTAAATACGCAGCCGGCGGAATCCTGCACGCGTACTGTATAATCACCGCCAGGCAATTGCCTGAATGTGGGGTTTGGCTGGAACTCCCCGCCATTTATGCTATACTGGTAAGGTACAATAGCTGGTGCAGGCAATGAGGTGATAGTAAGGTTTAACGTAACCAACGAGTCGCAACCTGCCGCATTTACCCCAACCCATGTTGCGGTATTGTTGCTGCTGGTGTACCTGGTGCCATGCCACGTATAGCTTCCGCATGCAACAGTCTTTTCTGTAAACGCAGATGGTTTTTTAACCTGGATGGTGGTAGATGCCGAGGTACTGCATCCGTTGGCATCTGTTACAGAAACCGTATAGGTGGTGTTGTCAGTTGGTTGTACCGCAATAGAGGCAGTTGTTTCGCCGCCGGGCGACCAAACATAGCCGCTATAGCCGACGGCCGACAATGTTGCCGCACTACCCAAACAAATTTTATCCGGCCCTGTAATTACCGGCGCCGGCAATTGAAGCAGGGTAAGGTGCAGGGTTACATTGGAATCACAACCAAGCTGGT
>JBEHYP010000010.1:0-50133 GCA_048498115.1 Bacteroidota bacterium
TTGGGTGATGCATTGAAATACCACCCTATGCGCAAGCGACTGGTTGCAACGCACCCTATGTGGGGTACAGAGTACAGCGGGCCGGAGGCAGCCGTGAAGGGCGCTTTTGCAGGACGTGCGTGTGTGGTATGTGAAAAAGAAAAAAGCGATGCAGGTGCAGTGGAAAAAGTGGAAGCGTTGTATAAGGCATTAGGCATGCATATTATTTACATGGATGCATACAGCCATGATGTGCATGCGGCGTACATAAGCCATATTTCACACATCACATCCTTTGCGCTGGCGAATACAGTGCTGGAAAAGGAAAAGGAAGAAGATGCCATTTTTGAGCTGGCAGGCGGTGGTTTTGAAAGTACCGTGCGTTTGGCAAAAAGCAACCCTGCCATGTGGATGCCCATTTTTATGCAGAACAAAGAAAATGTGCTGGACGTATTGAACGAACATATCAGCCAGCTGCGGAAATTTAAGGCAAGCCTTGAAAAAGAAAACTGGGAATATTTGACGGAGCTGATGGAGAATGCCAATAAAATAAAGAAAATATTGAAATAACGAATTGTTGTATGGTTAAATTGTTGGGGCTTCAATCTCAAACACTCAGTAACAATTTAACCATTTAACCATAAGAACAAACTAATTTTATACAACCAATTAAAACGAACACAATGGAAACAAAATCACTGAACATGAAAGAAGTGGTGCAGGAAAAATGGAATAAGCGTCCACTCGTTATCAGCGGCCCCTGCAGTGCTGAAACAGAAGAGCAGGTGCTGGAAACGGCCACCCGGCTTGCCAAAACAGGCAAAGTGGATATGCTCCGCGCCGGTATCTGGAAACCCCGTACCAAGCCCGGTTTGTTTGAGGGCATTGGTACAAAGGGGCTTCCCTGGTTGCTGCAGGCAAAGAAACTAACGGGCATGCCTACCACAGTAGAAGTGGCCACTGCCAGGCATGTGGAAGATGCTTTGCAGTTTGATGTGGATATGCTTTGGATTGGTGCAAGAACGACAGTGAACCCTTTTAGTGTGCAGGAGGTGGCGGACGCATTGAAAGGTGTTGATATTCCCGTGCTGGTAAAAAACCCTATTAACGCCGATCTGGAATTGTGGAGCGGCGGTATCGAGCGGATACAAAAAGCGGGTGTGCCGCAGGTAGGCATGATACACCGTGGCTTCAGCAATTATGGCAATACAGAATACCGCAATGCACCCATGTGGCACTTGCCGATAGAAATGAAACGCAGGTTTCCCGGAATGCTGCTGATATGCGACCCCTCTCATATTTGCGGCAACAGGCACATGCTGCAGCAGGTGGCGCAAAAAAGTATTGATCTTGATTTTGACGGTGTGATGATAGAAAGCCATATTGACCCTGACAATGCATGGAGTGATGCAAAGCAGCAAATAACTCCTGAAAAGCTGGCAGAATTGCTGGATGCGCTGATATGGAGAAATGAAAACACAGACAAAGCAGAGTTCCTGACGGCGCTGGCTACCCTAAGGGAACAGATAAACCACCTGGATGATGAACTGCTGCTGCTGCTGGGCCAGCGCATGAAAATTGCGGACAAAATAGGGCAGTATAAACGTGATAATAACATCACAATCCTGCAAACCAACCGGTGGAACGAAATATTGTATAAAGCGTTTAAAAAAGGAGAAAAGCTGGGCCTGAGCGAAGAATTTATTACCAAGTATTTTGATGCCGTGCATTTGGAAAGTATCAATCATCAGAATAAAGTGATGAATAGTTAAGCCCCTCCAACCTCCCGCAGGGAGGCTTTTGACCTTTGCAAATTAAAAGTTGTTTTTAATAATTGCAGCGTTGGTTTTATGTTGATTGAAGAACAAATGCAGATGTGGAAGATAAAATGTTTGGAAAAGATATGCAGCGCCGCTCCTTCCCCTTTAGGAGAGGGGGATGGAGGGTGAGGTAAAATTTTACAAATGGCACTAAAAAAGACAATCCATAGTTTTTCGGGCAAAGCAGTATCATATTATTTTGATGCCGGCTTTTCATTGCTGGAGCAGCTTGTTACAAAAGAAAAAACAGTTTTGATTACTGATGAAAATGTTTTTGCAGCACAGCCTGCTGTTTTCAGCGGGTGGAAGACTATTGTTGTAAAGGCAGGAGAACAGCACAAGCAACAATCAACAGTTGATTTTATCATCCGGCAGCTCATAGAAAAGGAAATTGGCAGGGATGGTTTTATAGTGGGGATAGGCGGTGGCGTTATAACTGATATGGCAGGCTATGCGGCTGGCATCTATATGAGAGGTATTCCATTCGGCTTTGTACCTGCTACCATTCTGGCGATGGTGGATGCATCTATTGGTGGTAAAAATGGCGTGGACGTAGGAGTATATAAAAACCTTGCCGGGTTAATCCGCCAACCGGAGTTTTTATTGTTTGATTATTCTTTGCTGCAAACGCTGCCAATAGCGGAATGGATAAATGGCTTTGCAGAGGTCATCAAACATGCCTGTATAAAAGACGCTTCTCTTTTTTCTTTGCTTGAAAAAAATACAATAGAAAAGTTCCGGGCAGATAAAAACCTGCTGGCTGAGCTGATCGAAAAAAATGTGCAGATAAAAACTTCCATCGTAGTGGAAGATGAATTTGAAAAAGGAGACAGGAAGCTGTTGAACTTTGGGCATACACTCGGCCACGCCATTGAAAATATTTACCGGTTGCCGCACGGCCATGCCGTAGCTGTCGGGATGCTGGCAGCCTGTAAATTGTCTGAAGCCATTACGCAATTTCCGGCGGAAGAGACCATGCGTATAAAAAAAATAATTGAGCAATATGGTCTTCCTTCCGCTGCAGATTTTGACAAAGAAGAGGCGTGGAGACTGCTGAAGATGGATAAGAAGCGGGCAGGCAATGAAATGAATTTTATTTTACTGAATAAAATAGGTGAAGCTGTTATCAAATCAATCCCGTTGAAAGATTTGGAAAATTTAATAGGTAAAAATTTATAGAGTGATCATAAAAATAAAACCGGGAAAGGCAGAAGGAATTATCCATGCACCTGCATCCAAAAGTTCCATGCAAAGGGGCTGTGCGGCTGCGTTGCTGCATAAGGGTACTACTATTATTGATAATCCAGGCAAAAGCAATGACGATCTGGCTGCGTTGGAAGTAATTAAAAACTTAGGTGCAATTGTAAAAGAGCAGGCAGATGGCAGCTTACTAATTGAAAGCAACGGTGTGCAACCGGTAAGCAATGAATTGAATTGCGGCGAAAGCGGCCTTGGCATCCGTATGTTTACACCTATTGCTGCATTAAGTGAAAAAGAAATTACTATTAATGGAAGGGGCAGCCTTGTAACAAGGCCGATGGATTTTTTTGATGAAATATTTCCGCAACTGGATATCAGTATTCAAACTAGTAATGGGAAACTGCCACTGAAGATAAAGGGGCCTTTGCAACCAAAAGATATTACGGTTGATGGCTCATTGAGTTCTCAATTTTTGACAGGGCTGTTAATGGCTTTTGGCAAGGCGGTAACGAAACCTGCCATCATTACTGTTATTAATTTAAAAAGCAGGCCATATATTGATTTGACTTTGCAGGTGATGAAATATTTCGGTTATAATGTAGTGAATGATAACCATTATTCTTTTACTATTTTACCAATGAGGCCAACTTGCAAGCAAATCAATTATACAGTGGAAGGGGATTGGAGCGGCGGCGCCTTTTTGCTGGTAGCCGGTGCTGTTAGCGGCAATATTATTGTGAAAGGATTGGATGTTCATTCAACACAGGCAGATAAAAAAATCCTGGAAGCATTGAAGGACTGCGGCTGCTATCTTTCCATTGATAAAAATGAAATTACCATAGCCACTGCATCCGGTATGAAAGCCTTTGAATTTGATGCTACCGATTGCCCTGACCTTTTCCCGCCACTGGTGGCATTGGCGGCATATTGTAAAGGCACTACAACAATAAAAGGTGTAAGCAGGCTGGCACATAAGGAAAGCAACCGGGGGCTTACCTTGCAGGAGGAATTTGGGAAAATGGGAGTTGTCATACAATTGCAGGATGACCTGATGTTGATTGACGGTAATAATGCTGTCAAAGGCGCCACTGTATACTCTCATCATGACCATCGCATTGCAATGGCTTGTGCTGTTGCAGCATTAGGTGCAAATGGGGAAACAGTTATTGAAGAAGCTGGTGCCATTAATAAATCTTACCCGGTGTTTTATGAACACCTGCAACAGTTAGGTGGAACTATTAACCAGTTAGAAACCACATTGAAGTAATATGAATTCATTCGGCCGCATTTTTCGGGTACATATTTTTGGTGAAAGCCACGGGCACTGCGCAGGTATTAGTATTGACGGCTGCCCTGCAGGCTTACCGTTATCTATAGACGATTTTACAACTGATATTGAAAGGAGAAAAGCCGGTGCAAAAGGTACTACGCCAAGAAAGGAAGACGATATTCCCCGGGTAATGACCGGTGTGTTCAATGATAAAACCACTGGTGCGCCTATTACTATTTTGTTTGACAACAACAATACGAGGAGCGGTGATTATGAAAAACAACGGGCGGTACCAAGGCCGGGTCATGCAGATTTTGTTGCCACAAAAAAGTTTGGCGGTTTTGAAGATTACCGTGGCGGCGGGCATTTTAGTGGCAGGCTTACCGTTTGTTTGGTGGCAGCAGGCGTGGTGGCAAAAAAGCTGTTGAACAGCGTTGCAGTGAACGCAAATATTTTAGAAATTGGTGGAGAAAATGATATTGAAAAAGGCTTGCAAAAAGCTATTGATGCAAAGGATACAATTGGCGGCATTGTTGAATGCAGGGTAACGGGATTGCCAATTGGGTTGGGTGAGCCATTCTTCGATTCAGTGGAATCATTGCTCAGCCATGCAGTATTTGCCATTCCTGCGGTAAGGGGTATTGAATTCGGGACCGGTTTTGCCGCTGCAAAAATGTTTGGCAGCGAGCACAATGACTGGATTGAAAATGCCGAAGGAAAAACAAAGACGAACCATAGCGGCGGCATAGTGGGCGGCATCAGCAATGGCAATGAGTTAGTATTTCGTATCGCAATAAAGCCAACTTCTTCCACGCCGAAAGAACAACAAACGTTAAATATTGAAACCGGTGAAGTAGAGGCCTTTTCCGTAAAAGGAAGGCATGATTTGTGCATTGCCCTGAGAGTACCGGTAGTACTGGAAGCTGTTACGGCCTTTGTGCTGGCTGATTTGATGATGCTGGAACAAAGAATAGAAAGGGTTATTGCCTAAGAAATAAAAATGACTATGTTTAACGGTTGTATTAAATCTTGCCGTTAATTTGTACATAATATCCACTGAAACAGCTTTGGATCCTGCCTTTGAAAACCAATAAATTTCTCTGCCATATCATGTTTCAGCAAAAAGTGTCTATATACAATTTTACCCTGCTGGTTATATGCTTTTTTATTCTTTCATGCAACAACCGTTCTGAAACTGCAGAGGAAAAAAAGATCGTGGATACCCCGGAACAAATGGATGATGCCACTACTACCAGCATTGAAGGATTAATGAATTTTTCCCTGGCACATAATGGTAAAATAGACGACAGTACAAGGCTTCAGCTGACCAATATTGTCAACGCGTTTTATACCGGTAAAGAATTCCAGTCGGTCTGGAGCAAACAGGAACAATGGCAGCCATTGGCGGATTCTTTGATTGAGTTCTTAAACAATGCAGAATTGTATGGCTTATTCCCGCGGGATTATAATGCAGCAAAGCTCGGATACCTGAAAGCGCAACTGGATAAAGATTCGGTGAAAAGAATGGACGCAGTGCTTTGGTCAAAGGCGGATCTGTTATTGACAGATGCCTGTATTAAAATAATCAAAGATCTTAAATACGGCAGGATATCCAATGACAGCAGCGCTCTTGCGGACGACAGTTCAAAGATGGCGAAAGCATTGATAAAAATGCAAAATGCTTTGCTTTCACAACCTGATTTCAGCAATTTTTTAAGCTCCATAGAGCCTAAACACCGTGGCTATATTGCACTAAAGCAGGGTATTAAACATTTTTTGGACAGCATGGATCGCCGCACTTATACCTATGTTCTATACCCATATAAAAAAAATGATGAAAAGGATTCTTTATCATTTATAAAGACGCTGCAAAAGAGATTGAGCGAAAGCAGTTGCATCAGCTTTACCAAAAAGCTCCCGGATTCTGCCCAGTTGGATTCGTCTATACGCAGGTACCAAAAGCTGAAAGGCGTAAAACAGGATGGCAAAATATCTGCCGCCGTTATTAAAATGCTCAATAACAGCGATGCCGAACGGTTTAAAAGAATTGCGGTTACACTTGACCGTTATAAGCGGCTGCCTGATTCCTTACCGGAAAAATATATATGGGTAAACCTGCCGGCTTACTACCTGCAGCTATGGGATACCGATACGCTGGCATTGGAATCAAAGATTATTTGCGGTAAGCCCGCCACGCCCACGCCGCAGCTTACCAGCATTATCACTGATATGGTTACTTACCCAACATGGACAGTGCCTACCAGCATTATAGCAAAACAATATTTGCCCAGGCTGAAGAATAACCCCAATTATTTATCGAGGCTGGGACTGCGGCTGGTAAATGCAAAAGGAGAAACAATCAGTGGATCTTCTGTTGACTGGGACAAGTACTCAAAAGGTATTCCCTATAAAGTGATGCAGGGAAGCGGTGATGACAATGCGCTTGGGGTAATGAAATTTAATTTTAATAATCCTTATGCGGTATATCTGCATGATACAAACCAGCGTTATTTATTTAAGAATAGCTCAAGGGCATTCAGCCATGGTTGCGTAAGGGTACAGGAATGGGAAAAGCTGGCCAATTATTTAATAAGGAATGACAGCATGCACCTTAAGCCGGGCGATACATTGCGCTATACCGTAGATTCAGTAAAAAATTTGCTGTCAGAGAAAAAGAACCGCCGCATTGATGTAAAAAGCCCTGTATATTTATATATCACTTATTTCAGCTGCGAAGGGAAAGACGGGAAAATAAAATTTTATGAAGATATTTATGGCGATGATAAGGCTTTGAGAGAAAAATATTTTTCAAAATAAACCGGCCTGTTAGCTATATGAAACCAATTGCGGCCTTACGGCCTTTTGCTGTTTTTTTAACATTATTGTTTTTCTTTTCCGGAACATTGTTCCCTGCTATCTCTTTTTCCCAAAGCAATAATAAAAAAGTACTTTACGGGCAGGCCAGTTTTTATTCCAATAAATTCAATGGGCGCAAAACTGCCAATGGTGAAATATTCAGCCAAAATAAAATGACCTGCGCCTGCAACGCGGTAAGACTGGGCACCTGGCTTAGAGTGACCAATGTGAAAAATGGCAAGTCTGTTGTAGTGAAAGTAAATGACAGGTTACATAAAAGAATGAGAAGGGTGGTGGATCTTACCACTGCGGCTGCAAAAAAATTAGGCTTTACAAAAACCGGGCTGGCACGGGTAAAAGTAGAAGTGCTGGGCAGGGCAAAACCCCGATAACATCACAGCCCCTTTTTCCGTATCCCGAAAGTATCCCATTCTATACTACCGGCAAACCGTTTTATTATTTACTACCTTTGCCCACTGATAAAAGCAGCAGGTATTTCATGGCAAAAATAGGAATCAACATCGCTACCGGAAGTTTGCAACAGGAAGAAATGATCGTGGGTATTGACCTTGGCACCACTAACAGCCTCGTTGCCATTATTCATCCCGAAACAAAGCAGCCTGTAGCATTAAGAGAACATAACAGTTCTTCACTTGTGCCATCTGTAATTCACTTTGATGAGAGTGGAAATGTGATCGTTGGTGAAGAAGCAAAAAAGCAATTGATCAGCCAGCCGCAGAACACTATTTTCTCTGCCAAAAGATTGATGGGCAAATCATATAACGATATTAAGGCAAATGCCTCTTTTTTTTCTTACAAAATAATAGACGATAATACGGAAAGCCTGGTAAAAGTGCAGGCAGGTAATAAATTTTATACACCGATTGATTTGTCTTCTTTCATTTTAAAAGAATTAAAACAAAGGGCGGAGCATATTTTAAAAACGCCTGTAACAAAAGCGGTGATCACCGTACCGGCATATTTTAATGATGCACAGCGGCAGGCAACAAGGGATGCCGGTAAACTTGCGGGGCTTGATGTGCTGAGAATTGTGAATGAGCCAACCGCTGCCAGCCTTGCCTATGGGCTGGGCCTGCATAAAGAAGAAGAAAAAACCATTGCTGTATACGATTTGGGTGGCGGTACTTTTGATATTTCCATTTTAAAAATCTCCAATGGTGTTTTTGAAGTGTTGTCAACTAATGGCGACACTTATTTGGGCGGAGATGATTTTGATAAAGCCATTGTTCATTATTGGCTGAAGCAGGCTGCAATTGGGGAGGAAGAACTTGCTGTTAATAAAGAGCTGGCCCAGGCATTGCGGTTAAAAGCAGAAGAAGCCAAAGTATATCTTTCCTTCAACGATAATTTTACTGCTGATTTGAATGGGGATAAATTATCCATTTCAAAAGAAAAGTTTGAGGAACTGATACAGCCATTGATTGACAAAACAATTGCCTGCTGTAAAAACGCAGTGAAAGACGCGGCGTTAAAAACACCTGATATTGATGTGGTGGTGATGGTGGGTGGCAGCACCCGCGTGCCATTGATAAAACAATCTGTAAGCAATTTCTTTGGTAAGCCTGTAAATGATTCGGTAAATCCTGATGAAGTGGTTGCTTTGGGGGCCGCCATACATGCTGATATTTTAGCAGGGAACAATAAAGAGATTTTATTGCTTGACGTTACGCCCCTGTCACTCGGTATTGAAACAATGGGCGGCTTGATGGATGTACTGATTCCCCGTAATTCCAAAATACCGGTAAAAGCGGGAAGGCAATACACCACACAAAAGGATGGGCAGAATGGTATGCGTATCTCCGTTTACCAGGGAGAAAGGGATATGGTGAAGGATAACCGCAAGCTGGCGGAATTTAATTTAACCGGCATACCCGCCATGCCTGCAGGCCTTGCAAAAGTAGAAGTAGGTTTTTTGATAAACGCTGACGGCATCCTGGCCATAAAGGCAAAAGAACTGAGAAGCGGCGTAGAGCAAAGCATTGAAGTGAAACCGCAATACGGCCTTACTGATGCCGAACTGGAGAGCATGTTGCTGGATTCGATTACCCATGCAAAAGATGATATTGCCATGAGGGCGCTGGTGGAAGCCAGAACGGAGGGAGAGCAGCTGTTAAGCACTACCGAAAAATTCATTAATAAGAACGCTGCCTTTCTTACCAAAGAAGAATTGACAAATACCGCTGCTGCCATGCAGGTTTTGCAGTTGTCGCTTACAATGGAGGATAAAGATCTTATCCATGCAAAAGTTGAAGAATTGAACAATCTTTCCCGGCCTTATGCAGAGCGGATTATGGATGAAGCTATTGCTGTGGCAATGAAAGGAAAAAGTATTTAGCAGCTTATTTGCTGTACCGGTTCCTTAAGGCTTCAAACCCCTTTGCCGCCATCAGGAGAAAAACGGGGTAAAGCGATAAGATAAAACGATTGTGGTAATCATCACATTGAAGTACGATGGCAACAGTAAAAAACAGGATGCTGCTTACCTGGAAAGCAAAAAAGGGTAAAGATACTTTTTGCTTTTTTGAAAAAATATATACAATACTCAGGAAGTAAACCGGAATAATAAATATTAGCAGCCCGGTATTGTGAAAGGTGCTGTAATACCCTCTTGTCATAAAATAAAAATACCTCAACTTAATTATTCCGAGCTGTGCAAAATGCCCAAAATTATTGCTGACATAATAGTATAATTGGTACAGCGGCGTGCCTTCGGCAGTAAGCTTTAACTGTGCAGTATGCGGAGGAATAATTCCACAAACTACACATCCCTGTGATGCGGCCAAAGTGCTGGTAACGTTTGCTGTTGTAGAAAAAATAATATTGCTGATGCTGATTATTGCCATCAATAACAACGCAAATACAGGAAGCAGGAACAGCCTGCCTTTTTTTTCCGCCTGCAGGAAAAAATAAAATAAAACCGGGAATATAAATAAGATGCCGAGGGGCCTGGATACGATAACGGCAATGAGTGAAAAAATTATGGATACAATATTGCCTGCGGTTTTGCCGGTGTTATAATTTAAAAGCGAGGAAAGTAATAATAAAATGCTGCTGTAAAAAAAGGATTCCGTGTAAAGATACACTGTCCAGCTGCTGTACGGGAAAAAAGCAATCAGCAGGAGAGCAGTTGCAAAAGAATAAAAACAATTTCTAAAATAATTGGTAAGCGCCTTATAAAAAAGCAGGATGGTCATAAGGTTATACAGCGCCTGGAGAAAGAATGCACCATACAAACCTGTTTTTATTTTTAAAGAAATATAAATAAGCAAAATGGTCGGCAGATAAAAAATAAACCTGGAAGCGGAAAATCTGCCATGCTGCGCCAGGTAATATGCTTCTTCAATATATTTTTCTGCTTCAAGCTGCGAAAAAAGCCCGTATAAGCTAAACTGGACAAGAGTGGCGAAAAGCCAAAAGCCGGTAATGTAAATTTTTCCGTATTTTTTTATAGCAGCTTCAGATAACAGTGCTTTCATAAATTATTTTAAAGAAAATTTATTTCTGACAAATGTGGCAAGTGGTTGTTCTACCAGCTTACTGAAAATGAACGCTGCTAATACCATCGTTAAGAATACCACAAATACATTAGAGCTGACAAATTTTAAAATATAAGATAGTACAAAGCTCGTGTGCAGCAAATAAAAAGAATAAGTGGAATTGCCCAATGCTACCATCATTTTACTGCCCAGGAAACTTTGCAGCAGGCTATTATGATAAGTCAGGCTGTAAAATAAAATAATAATGCCGGCCGGCATCAAAATATTATTTACGGCTATACCCTGCCACGTATCAATCGCATGCTGCAGGTGATTGCTTTTTGCGATTGCGAATAAAAGAAACAGGGATAGCGATATAATGAATAAGCCAATATATACTGTTATGTTTCTTGCCCGGTGCAAAATGAAATTGGGATAGCGGCCCTTCACTATAAAGCCTAAAAAGATGCCACAGCCAAATTCAAATATGCGCCCAAAAAAAGTATTGGTGGCAGTAAAAATATAGCTGCTGAAGAAACCTTCAAAAGGGTGCCTGATAAAAATGTAAGTAATAATGCTGCCAAGCCCGTAAAAAATCAATATGATTATAATAAGGTGCAAAATATTTCTTCCATATAAAAATAATAATGGTGACAGGAGGTAAAAAAGCTCTTCTACCGACATGCTCCAGCTTGGGCCAATACCGGTTAAAAGATATTGGGATGAAAAACCTTTAAGCAGGAAAATGTTCAGCAGGTAAAGCTTAAGGCCTTCCTTCCCGGTATAATACCCGTGATAATAACCAATAAAAAAAGTAATGCTGATAAGCAAAACCAGGATTGGAAATACACGTGCTATCCTGCTGATATAATAGTTGTATAATTTTTTCCTGTCAAAACTGCTTATTTCATGATAACGGTAATAGATTAAAAAACCGCTCAGCACAAAAAAAAATGTAAGAAAAGTATAAAATTGGTTTACAAACAGGTAGAGATCGGGATGCCTTTGAGGTGAAAAAAAATTAAGATGCTTAAAGAAAATACAATAAACACATATTGCCCTTATGCCTGTTAATGCCGGTATTACTTTTTTATTTGACATTGAGCTGTTATTTTTCTCCTGGTATTTTTTTATGGCCCAGCCGGATAAACTTTTTTTCAACGAAGTGCCACGATGCAAAAGCAAAAGGCAATATAAAAAAAATACTTAGTGTTAGATGCAAATATGGGTTCTGGCTGCCTAATACCATAAAAATTGTTTGTTGCACCGGGAAGGCCCAGATATAAAAGCCATAGGAGATATCTGTTTGCAGCGGTAGCCGCACCTTTTGACTGAAACCAAAGCAATAGATGGCCATACATATTGCAATTAATAATAAAAAAAAGGGGTCAAAGCCGGAAAGTTTGCATACTGTGAGGACGGAGAATAAGAAAAGGGCAATCAGCAATATCGTTTTAATTATTCTTTTGGATAAGGCGGAAGCATAAACCAGGCTGCCTGTATAGAATATGCCAATCAGGTTCAGATGCCTTTTTTCATTTTGTGGAATTTCCTGTATTAAAGAAACAGTTGCAAAACAGTAAATAATAATTAAGAGACAAAAAAATGAAAAGAGTTTTTTGTTTTTAATAAGCCCGGAGAGCAGGGCAATTGTTATTGAGACATATAACCCAATTTCGAGCGTTATAGTCCACAGTGAAGCATTAAAGGCGTGAACGTTGAAGGAAGATGAATCGAAGACGCCGGGCAAATTCATTCTGATACGAACACCCGTAGCAGTAAATAAATATTTCCAGGTATCTTTTGAAGTAAAATATTCCTGCCAGGGCAAGGTTGACAACAAGGGGCCTGTAATAAAAACACTTATTATGACCAGTATGATAAGTGCAGGGTAAATCCTATATATTCTTTTCAGTAAAAATGAGCCGGTATTTTTACCAGAGGCCGCACTGGAAGTAATAAAATAGCCGCTGATAAAAAAGAATATGGTTAATCCAATGCCTGAAAGTTGCAGATGGCCTTTTGTTAAATATTGCAGTGGTTCAAAACTGGTTTGGCCAACAACAGTAAATGTATGGGAAATAACTACCAATATGGCCCCGGTAAGCCGAAGAAGGTTAAAATTGTTTTTGTATCCCGGGCTGGTATCTTGCAAAGAGAGGTTGATTGGTTTTGCAATATATTTAATTTTGCAGTTAAAGAAAGAAACCTGTGATGATTATTTCCTTTGCTTTAGAATAAACCGTTATCTCTTTCCTATCTTTATTTCATGGGCAAACTGCATTCTAAACTGCTGGTATTCCTTTTGCTTCCACTTTTTAGCTCCGCACAAAACTTTGGCGGTAACCCGGCGTCCATAAAATGGCTGCAGGTAAATACTGCTAATGCAAGAGTAATTTTTCCCAAAGGCCTGGACAGCCAGGCACAAAGGATCAGCAATGTGGCGGAATTGCTTGACAGCACTACTTTATACAGCATTGGCAATAAAATAAGAAAATGGAATATCGTGTTGCTGAACCAAACTACAGAATCCAACGCTTATGTACGGCTGGCGCCGGTGATTAGTGAATTGTATATGATGCCGCCGCAAAATAATTTTTTATTTGGCAGCCTTCGGTGGGATGATAACCTCATCATTCATGAAGACAGGCACATGCAGCAGTTCAGTAATTTTAACCATGGTTTTACTAAGGTATTTTCTTTTCTATTCGGGCAGGAGGGACAGCTGCTGGCAAACGGGCTGACAGTTCCCAATTATTTTTTTGAAGGCGATGCCGTTTGGCAGGAAACGCTGGTGAGCCGGCAGGGCAGGGGACGAATGCCTTCTTTTTTCAACGGGATGAAATCACTTTGGCTCGGGAATAAAAAATACAACTGGATGCAATTACGGAATGGCTCATTGAGAAACTATACTCCAGACCATTATGAATTAGGGTATCCTTTGCTGTTATATGGCTATGCCCGTTACGGGGAAGATTTCTGGAGAAAAGTAACCACGGATGCAGTGGATTTTAAGAATGTTTTTTACCCGTTCAATAAAGCAATAAAGCGGTATTCCGGCAAAAGCTACAGCCAGTTTACCAAAGATGCACTGGCGTATTGCCGGTCGCAGGTTTTGGGAGAGGTAAAAGCTGATGCTTTTAATTTTATTACTGCTGTTGAAAAAAACAATGTGGCGGATTATTTATACCCCCAATTTGTAAATGATGATACGGTTATTGTTACCAAGCAGTCTTATAAAGAGCCGGCATCCTTTTATTTTTTAGTAAATGGGAAAGAGAAAAAACTGCGGGTAAAGGATTATGTGCAGGATAATTATTTTTCTTATAACAGTGGGAAAGTAGTGTACGCAGCTTATCAGAGCGATCCACGCCGGGCCAACAGGAATTACAGTGTTATTAAACTGCTGGATATTTATACGAACCAGCAGGTACAGCTTACCAGCCATTCCAAATATTTTTCACCGGATATTAATAAAGAAAGTACTGAAATTATTGCTGTGCAGGTAAATGAAGGCGGCAGCAGCTATCTGCACCGGCTGGATGCAAAAACCGGCAGCTTAATCCGGCAGTTGCCTAATCCCGATAATTATTTTTTTACGCAGGTAAAATACATAGATACTGCTGCTGTGGTAGCTGCTGTAAGAAATCCTGAAGGCGAAATGGCCTTGCTGAAAATTGAACTGGCCACCGGTACTGCTGAAGAATTAATGCCTTTTGCATATAATATCCTCGGCTACCCGAATGTGAAAAACGGCATGGTATATTTCAGCATGACGGATGACTATGCTGCAGATAAAAACCTGAAACCTGCTGACAGGATATTCGCTGTTTCACTCACTGATAAAAAATTATACCGCATCAGCGATAATATAAACGGCGTGTATTATCCTGCTGTTAACGCAAAAAATGAACTGCTGTTTTCGGCATTTACAGCAGATGGCTCAAGGCTGGTAAAAATGGCTGTTAATGGAAAAATGTTACAGGAACTTCCTGTTGCCGCAAAATCTGTTGTGAACGATATTGATGCTTTGCAAAGAGCGGGCGCTGATGTGCTGGATGAAGTGCAGGATGCCCAACACCCGGCAACAAAATACAGTAAGGCATCGGGCCTGTTTAATTTTCACAGCGCAAGGCCTTTTGCAGACGACCCGGAATATGGCTATACTTTTTACAGTGATAATATTGCAAGCACTTTCCACAGCGAGATTACTTATACCTATAACCGCAATGAAAAGAGCCATGCTGTTGGCTATGACATTGTGTACGGCGGGCTTTTCCCTTTTTTACGTGGAGGTATTGAAAGGAGCTTCAGCCGTGAAATAAATATCAGCACGCAATCAGAGCTGAAAACATTTAACTACGCTGCTACAAAGCTGAATGCAGGATTTTTTATCCCGCTTAATTTTATCAATGGCCGCACATTTAAGTATTTGAATTTTGGCGCAGCTTATAATGCCGAATATGTTCCTTACAGCATTACCAACAAAAACCTTCAAACAAAAGCGCTTAATTATCTCAACACCTTTTTTCTTTTTGATAACAGCTCACAAAAACCAAAGCAGCTCATCAACCCTAAATGGCGGCAAACATTCAGTGTTACTTACAGGGATGCTTTTAATTTGATTGACAACCACAAACTGGTAGCTGACGCTGCGTTATATTTTCCCGGCTTTTTTACCAACCATAGTATTGAAATTGACGGCGCTTATCAAAAGCGGGATACTTTCCCCGATTTTTACAGCAAAACATTTTCCACTTCCCGTGGCTACGAGGACCTGGACCAGCAGCGTATGTATAAAGTGGCTGTGAATTATCATTTCCCCCTGTGCTATCCTGACCGGGGCTTTGGCAACCTTGTTTTTGTTCAGCGGTTGCGGTTAAACGCTTTTTATGATTATGGCAGCACCCTTGCCCTGTTTGCCAACGGGAGCCAAAAAGAAGTAAAAACGAGGAGCACCGGTGCAGAATTGTTTTTTGATACCAAATGGTGGAATGCTTTGCCGGTTAATTTCGGTATTCGCTACAGCAGGCTGCTGGATAAAGACCTGCTTAATCCCGGCGCTGTGAACCGGTGGGAATTTATTTTGCCCATTGGACTGATACCAAATTAAAAGCCGCCTGGATTTTGTCAGGCGGCTTTTATAGACTGAAGTATTCTTTTATTGGGCAACTATTTTCAGCGTAGTGTTGTTACCACCTGGTAAAATAATAACTGCACTGTATGCTCCCGCCGGTAATGTCCTGTTTAAAGAAACTGATTTTACTGCATCGGCTCCGTTAAAATTAAATTCATAACTGGTTATCTTTTGCCCGTAATTGTTGTAGATATTCATTTTGTAATTCCCTTTTTCCTGCCCTTTCATTAATAATTGCATTGTATTGCCTGTTACAGGATTTGGATAGACAACGATGGTACCCTGTTTATTCATTGCAGTATATGCAACACTGCTGTATTTGAACTGCCCGTTTTGTTCATTTATTTTTATACGGTAAAAATTCATGCCGTTCAGGGGGGCTTCGTCTGTCCAGTTGTACGCAGTGCTTAGATTATTCACGGCAGCCACTGAAGCGGTCTTGGTAAAATTCTTCCCGTCACTGGATTTTTCAATTTCATACCCGGCAATATTTGTTTCATCTTTAACCGTCCATGACACCAATATTTGTTTGCCTTTTTGTGTTGCAGTAATGCCGGTGAAAGTAACCGGCAATACAACCAGGTTATTCCTTTTCAGGACTATCCTTAGCCTGCTGCCGGTAGAATTGGCCGTAACAGCGAAATTGTACAATGTGTTCCCGGAAAGGTCAACAGGCAGCCTTATACCTGTTTCAGTATCTTCAAGTGTTGCTGATAACACAGTGGTATCAAAAGAAACAGCATCCAGTTCAAGCTGGTAATTTTTTACTTTCATGTAGTTTAAGCTCAGGTACACCGTGTCGTCAGTAGTTATATCGCTTCTTCTTTCAACAGAGAACAATGTTTCTTCTTTTTTTACAGAGATGTTTTCAGTCATGGAGCTCCGCAATTTTTTTGCATCCAGCTCATCAATTGCGTTGCTGAAATTTTCTTTGTAGGCAACCATTGCGCCATCTACTACCGGTTGCGTATTATCGCTGTTAACTGATCTTAAGTTAATGTACAATTTTGAACCAGATGCAGCCGGCCTGAATACATTGTCGCTTCCACCGGAAGATTTACTGGCTTCAGTAATGCTGAAACTGCCTGCTGATTTTGCATCAACAAAAAATGCAGCGCCCGGCTGTGCCAGTTCGGAAATACTGCTTACGGGTTGCGGCGCATAATCATACCCGCTTCCGTTATAGCTGGCTGTTACAAACCCCCCAACATTATTGCTGCCGCCTAATTTGGGATCCCAAAAAGTAAAATTATTATTTACTATGCTGCTGTTGGCAGTAGCCAGAGCATCCAGGCTCACAGGGGCAGGAAACGGATTGGCTACCAGTTGCCAGCCGCTGCCGCCGATAGATATTGACTGGTCGCCTTGCTTAATATTACCGGTGCCTGCCAGCGTTGTATTATCAACAGGCGCATTTACTCCCTGGGCAAGGTTATTGGCCCTTGAGCCACGTACAAAAATGAAATATGCCGGTTTATTTGTCACTGGCTGGTTGGTGGTAGAAATGCCCACCCATCCTGAGGCAGAAGGCTCTTTCATTGAAGGGTTGCCTGACGGGTTTGCATCAAAGCCATTGGCAATGGTGCCCCCGGTAATATGTGTTCCGTAACCAGGACGTGGGTTGAGGGAAGCATTGCCACCTGCGCCTTCCTGTACCGTTTCATTGATAGTAGGGGCGCCTGCTGAAGTAAATGGATAGGTGATAAACCTCCAGGCACGCCTGCCGGGGATATAGCGTTCCCAGGAGACAGTGCCACTGATATAGTTGCCTGCTGATGAACCCTGCGCTACCATAGCAGAACCGGAGGCCGTGCTTTTTAAAGTAAGGTTTCCATTAGTGGTAAGAACACCGGCTGTCGGGGTAAGCGTACCCGTTACTGACATCCTGTTGTTGCCGCTGCTGATGCTTACGCCTGCTGTATTATCAATAATGATATTGCTTACTGTTCCTGTACCGCTGATGGTTTGAGAGGATGAGCCGCTCATTGATATGTTCCCCTGGCCTGTAATCTTTCCATTGTTAATAAGATCATTGCTGATGCCGAGTGTGCTGCTTCCCGTGATGGTCAGTAATGTGGTACTGTCCATTAGCAGGGAGCGGATAGCCTGGCTGGCAGATAACACAGGATATACGGCAACCTGCGGAATAATACCTAAAGAATTGGATGCCGGGATACCATTGTTCCAGTTGGCTGCATTATTCCAGTCATCATTAAGTGCGCCTGTCCATACGGTTGCCGGTATATAAGTAAAGCCGTTCTTAGTTGCGGTGCCCCCCGGTGTTGTAACTGCTACAGCGCCTGTAGCGCCGGTACCCAGCACAGCAGTGATAGTAGTTGATGAAACCACGGTGAATGATGCAGCGCTGGTGCCGCCAAAGGTTACGGAAGTTGCCCCTGTAAAATTTGTACCTGTAATGGTAATAACATTCCCGATATAACCGGATGCAGGCGTAAAAGAGGTAAGAGTGGGTGCAGGATAGAAAGTAAATCCTGCCCGGCTTGCGGTACCGCAGCTTGTTGTTACCGATACATTACCTGAGCTTCCCCCTGCTACCACTGCCGTTATTTGTGTTGATGAATTGATCGTGAACGAAGTTGCGTTTACCCCGCCAAATTTTACGGCAGTTGTTCCTGTAAAATTTACGCCTGTAATGATAACCTGCATTCCCGGGCCTGCATTCTGCGGAGAAAAAGAGCTGATGGCCGGCTGTGTTATAATAGCATTTACAGCGGTCCTGGAAGCGGATACGCAGCCGGTGGTTGTATTTCTTGCTGCAGCGTAATAAGTAGCAGAAGATGATAATACGCCGGTGCTGTAGGAGGTGTTCCCGGATAATAATGCTGTTCCGCCCGTACTTCCGCTATACCAGTCAACCGTTTCTCCTGCTGCGGGGGTAGCCGTTAACGTTAGTGTTCCCGGACCGCAGCGTGTAGCACCTGTTCCTGATGGTGGGGCAACAGGAGCTACGCTGATAGTAGCGGCGGCAGAATTGATATTGCCGCAGCCTGTGCCTGCATTCACTACGGCACGGAATTTCGTGGTTCGGGTGATGCTGCTGTATGAATAAGTATTGGTAGTATTGCTGATGGTAGTCCAGGATGAGAACGGTGATACTGCATATTCCCACCGTACCACAGAACCCGAATAGCCTGTTAGTGTTAATGTGCCGCTTGCGCTGCTGGTACAAACGCTGGCATTGGGCCCTGCTGTTCCTGCTGTACCGGATATGGTAATTGAACTCTTATTGGCAGTGTTGATGGTGCGGTTAAAAGTGCCGCAGGTGCCGTTGCTGTTTTGCGGAAAAAAAGCATAGTAATAAGTACCGCACCCGTATAAGCTGATTACGGCAGCATCAGTGAATGTGAGTGTTGATATACTATTAACTGCAACAACTGTGCTGCTGCCGATAACGTCTCCTACCGAATAGCTTGTATAATTTGTAGGCTGATCGGTTACATCGGAACCGAAACGCCTTAATACGATATAATGTGTGGCAGCGGGGCTTCCTCCGGGGTTGGTGATAGTGCCGCTGATAGCAGTGCCTGATGAGGATAAGGAAGGCCCGTTGATTTGGTTGGTCGGGGTGCCTGTAACAGTTGCACCGTTGGTGAGGCAACTGGTGCAGGATGGCGTAAGGGCTTTATTAATAACCAGTCCGTTTGAGCCGTTATATGTGCCATTTCCCTGTATAGTACCGTTTACGTTCAGCGAATTACACTGTCCGCCCAAAAAACCCTTGATGGAGCCGCTGCTGTTTTGATAATAATTACCAGTAACGGTAACCGCTCCTCCCACTGTAATGGGCCCGTTGTTGGTTACATTTCCGTTGATTACTGTGGTGCCGTTTAACGTGGAAGAGCCACTGCTGTTTTGAGTATAGTTACCGGATACTGTTAAGGAACCCCCGGTGGTTAAATTTCCGTTGTTAGTTACTGCGCCGCCGATTGATATGGTACCGTTTAATGTAGAGGTGCCACTGCTGTTCTGGGTGTAGTTCCCGGATATCGTTAAAGAACCCCCGGTGGTCAGGTTTCCATTATTGGTTACTGCGCCACTAATTGTTGTGGTGCCGTTTAACGTAGCGGAAGCCGAACTGTTAAGTGTAAGATTTCCTGCAATGTTTAATATCCCGTTATTTACAAAGGTAGCTCCCGAATTTACGCTGATTGATGAACTAAAAGTTGCAGTTCCGCCTGAATTATTGGTAAAAGAACCTCCGTTAAATGTGAATGAAGAAGGTGTAAGGCTGGCACCGTTATAGTTTACTACTGTTCCACCGTTCAGTGTTAATGAACCGGTAAAAGTGCCGTAATTATTAAAAGTTTGGCCACTGTTCAGCGAAAGGTTCCTTGTAAAAGTGCCGTAGTTATTAATGGTCCAGTTGCCGTTGTAATTACCGCCGCTTGCACTGAATGTTACGTTAGGGCCGATACATACCGTTCCGCCATTCATGTCAAAATTCTTATTATAGGTGAGGGAAGAACCAGTAGTAATACAAAAAGTATTGCTGAAATTATTGGTTCCCGGCATTGTATTGGTAGAAACCGACTGGTTGCACCCGGTGGTGCATTGTGCCAGTACGGAGGAAGCCGGTATGCAGCAGGTGCATATTACTGTAAATACCAGGACAAAGGCTTTTAGTAAATTGTTTGTCGTTTTTTTTGTGTGAGAAGCAGCTGCAAATGCACAAAACCTCTCTTTTCCTGCAGGATGCAGGATAAATAACTTTTTCATTTAACACGGTTTGTAATTCGATCCGGATTGTTAAGTTTTTGCCGGACAGAATGGTGGAATAATTATTTGAGGATGGATCAGGATGTAGTTTAATACAACATAATTACCTCTGAATCAGGCAATAGAACGCTATTGTTACGGAAATATTTTATTCGCTGTTTATACTGTATTGCATTTATTAAATAATTTTTGTTAATGTTGATGGTATAAAAAACACCAGGCACCGTTTAATTTGGAGATCCAGGCCAAACCAAACGGTGCGCTGCATAAACACTGAAGAAACCCTGTATAGTAATTTGTATTTGATTTTAATTTTCTTTTAATAAGCGGTTGCGCCGCCTGCATGCCCTGTTTTCCCAAACTGTGCCAAAAAACAGTTCCTTGAAAACGAAAGGTTTATGAGTGAGGTACGGAAGGATTTTTTCCGTTAAATGGAAGGGGCGTGCAAAATGGAGAAAGGATAGAAGCGTTTAGGCTATAGTGTTAATAAAGCTGGGATGCACAGCGTCAGTGTTTAAAAATTTTGCCAAACCACAGCGCCCCGTACTGTTTGGTGAAGTAAATGGCAGCGAAAATATACCACCTGAAATCAGGGTAAAATTTTTTCATAAAAGCTGCATGGTTCTTTATGGAAGTAGTTCTTATTTTAATCCATTTGTCTTTGCTTACGCTTCCTTTGTGCACATGCATCACTTTTGCCTGCGGCAGGAAATGGATTTTGTAACCCAGTTGTTTAAAATCCCAGCACCATAAAGTATCCTCGCAGTACATGAAAAAATCATCTGATAACTTTTTCTTGGGCAATTGCTGAATGATTGATTTTGGAAACAGCATATAAGCACCCCATACCCAATCCACATCAGCAAAACTTTGGTGGTCAAAATAATGGTGCAGCATCAGCGCTTCCCTCTTTGCTTTGGGCAATAATTTATACAGCGGAAATATTTCCAGCAGTTCCCAGCTGATGGTGCGAAAGCGGCGGCAATTGTATTGTATCCTTCCATCGGGATACAGCAACTGGCAACTGACCATACCCGCTTCTTTATGTGCTTTGATATAGTCAAGGCAGATCTTGGGTGCGTTGTTAATGAGTTCGGTGTCGCTGTTCAGTAATAACAAATATTCGCCTTTTGCGGCGGTTATGCCCAGGTTATTGCCGCCGGTGAAGCCTGTATTTACCGGGCTTTTGATAAGGTTAATAAAAGGAAATTTTTCTTTGAACAGGTCCGGGTCACATTCCACCGAAGCATTGTCAACCAAAATGATCTCGTATTCCACTTCCAGCAACTTTTCCTTTAGCGAAGCAATGCAGTTGCAGGTAAGCCGGAAAGTGTTGTAGTTGATGATGATGATTGATAGTTCCATGGTATCAGGCAACCTTATAAAAATAAGCTTTGTTGAATAAAATTTTAAAAAAGTATTTCAGCAATACGACAATGTTGGCAATGTAATCCTTCACATTTTGCCATTTGAATTTTGCTTTATTGCCGTTGATAAGTTTATCAATAAATAAGCAGAGGGCAAATACTGGCACTTCAAAAACATACATGCCAATGATCAGCAGAAACCAGCCTGCGCCAAATTGTTTTCTTATCCGCAGCATATTGGATACAATGATTTGCCTTCCTTTTACATTCCAGAGATTTTTGCCGTTTTCGGATTCTTCGGTATTGTAATAATCACCACTGGTGCCGCCCCCAATATGTATCACCTTGGGTTCAGCAAATAAGATTAGTTTCCCGTGTTTCCGCAGCCGCGAGCACCATTCTATTTCTTCTGCATACATAAAAAAATCTTCATCAAACAGGCCGCTGTTCTTTACCGCATCCGCTTTTACCAGCATATAAGCGCCCACTACCCAATCCACTTCAATATCCTGCTGCACGTGCTGCACACTGGGAACGGTGCTTTTAAACTTATAGCCTAAATAACGAATAGTTCTTCCCAAATAGGGGAGCGGAAGCAGGGTATTTAAGCCACCTTTTATAAAATGGGCGCCGCTTATTTGTGTGCTGCCATCAGTATTAAGCAATTGTACACCGCAGCCAACTGCACCGGGATAAGCATCCAGTAATGCGATGCTTTTATCAATGGCATTATCCAATATAATGGTATCGGCATTGAGTATTAAAAAATGCTTTCCGGCGGCAATCTTCATTCCTGCATTGTTGGCCCTTGCAAAGCCTGCATTGTAATCTAACTGCAGCCAGCGTACTCCGGGATAAGCAGCCAGTATTTTTTCTTTAGCGCCATCCTGCGAATTATTGTCCACCACAATTATCTCGTAGCTGCCCGGTTTGGTTTGCTGCACAATGCTCTGTATGCAGTCATTTACCAGTGCATAAGATTTGTAGTTTATGATGATGATGGATACATCCATTAGTTATACGCCATTACGTTTACAAAAGGGGAAAGAAGGATACCCTTATTGCCAAGCAGTAAAATTAATTTATTAAATACCGATGCCAGTATGTTCATTGCCGCCGAAGGATAATGCGTGTCCCAATAGCCGGGAGCGTATTCTGTTTTAAAACCTGCGCTTTCAATAATGGCAGCATATTCACTTTTTTTCAGCAGGTGCTCATTCCATACGCCGGTGATGCAATCACAACTGTTGCTGCGTAAAGCGTCATCTTTTGCAACAGGCTTTCCGCTCATGAAATCATTTACGGCATTGGTAAAATCACGCAGTCCTTTTCCCCTGGTGAGCGCTGTTAATCTATGTAACTGTTCTGTTGTTATTGAGGGGTGCAGTTGTTGTATTGCTTCGCTTCGCTGTTTCCTGTAAGCAATTTTTTCCCATTTGTTGTGAATATACACATGGTACCACCGCATTACGGGATTGTGATAATTGGCGGTGGTGGTTGAGTAAGTTACTGCTTTGCTGTTGTGGCTAAAAATGCAGCTGTAGAAATGTGGGAGGCTGTAAATGTGCTCTATCACATTTCTTGAAGCGATAATATCGTATTGAATATTATTTGCAGCGGCATGGCTTGCTACGCTTTCAATATCACCTGCTACATAAGCATCAATTTTAATTTGCAAAGCGTTGCAGAGCGCTTTGGCGGGCTGGTGCCATTCTGGAAAATAATCGTTGTAAATGGTTTTCCTGAAGCCCATCATGCCTGCCAGCATGAACAAAGTGCCGAGGCCTGCGCCGTAATCCATAAACGTGATTTCATCCACCGCTTTCCCGGTTTTTTTTACGGAATGGTAAATGATATGGGCACTGTTTTGCATTGAAAAAAATAAACGCCTGCCCAGGTGATGCTTTATGAAATAATTTTTGTAGCCACCGGTTGTGTCAATGTTTTCAATATTGATATTGGTAAGCTGCCGGTATAGTTTATTGGCACTGCTATTAATTGCTGCTGCCAAAGCATCATTGCTTTTTAAAAATATATATGTGCTGCCGGCGCTTTCCTTAGCCATTCACCTCTTTTTTGTTACCGCTTTTTTTAAAGGAATAAAAGGCAAACCAGAGCAGCGCCGCCAGCAACAGCCAGTTGGTGATCAACGATATTTTATAACTGGCATTAAACACTTTTGGCTCAAACCTAAACTCAATGCTGTGTTTGCCTGCAGGTATTACCAGCGCCCTCAATACATAATCTGCTTTTGCAACCGGCGTTTCTTTGCCGTCTATATATGCATTCCAGTCACGGTAATACACCTCGCTGAATACGGCCACGTTAGCGCTGCTGCTGTTGCTTTCATAAGAAATTGCCATATTATCAAACTGGGTTTGTTTAATAGTGGCATTGCTGTCGGGTACGGCAAAATTGGTAATGATGCTTTTAAAGCTTTCATCCACTACTGCAGTGTCTTTCGGGTTAAAATTGTCCAGCGCTTTCATTTCTTCCACGGGGCCATGTACAAATTTTACGCCTTTTACAAACCAGCAATTGCCCAATGCGCCGGGATTGGGATACGCAGCAGTGCTTTTGCCATCTGCCGAACGCTGCACAATGTATTTTGTATTCAGCATGTTTAATACAGAGGGGTTTACTTTGCCGCTCAGCTGGTAAGTGGCAAGGTCATCGTAAATGCCAATTTTAGCCGGGTGATACCCACCAATGGATTTATGAAAGTAAGATGGCCTTGCATCCTGGAAGGGATCGCCGCCGCTCATGTCAAACACACGGTAGTTGGGATCTTTGTCCTGTAATATCTGCCTGTCTGCATCGGTTTCAGAAAATTCATTGGCCGCATACCGGTCTTCTGTTTCAAAGCTTTTTTCATTTAAATAATGCATTCCGATCGGCAACAGGTCAACCAGCACCAGCAATGGCAATCCGACCAAAAGGATGGTGCTGTTTATTTTTTTATAAATGAATAAACCGATTAACCCTAGTGTGAGCAATGAAAACAGCAATGCTTTTAAAATATCTGCCCTGAAAAAGCTTTCCCTGTCTTTGCGCAAAGCGTTCAGCAGGTCTTTGGCAATTTTAGTATCGCCTTTTGTTTGATAGAGAAAATCTTCATACACCCGGTTATCAGTTTGCGCTTCGTATTTTTCATTTATCAGCTGCAGTTTATTATTGGTAGAACTGTCCTGTTTAAGGAAAGCGCTGTTAATTTCCCTGGTGCGCTCTTTATTTTCTTTGCTGTAATCAAAACTGAAATAGAGAAGGCCTGCTATTGCAAAAATAATCCCCATAGTGATGGCTGTTAGTTTAAATTTTTTAGCGCCATCTGCATAATCGCCATTGACTAATTTTTGCACTGCCATTACCGCCAGCATGGGAAATAAGAACTGAGGAATTACCAATGCCATTTCCGGTGTGCGGAATTTGTTGTAGAACGGAAGATGGTCAAAAAGAAAATTATTAATGGCTGGAAAATTTTTTCCCATTGCCAGTATAATGCCCAATACACTTGCACTCAGCATCCACCATTTGTGCTTATTGTCAAGCAAAAACATTCCCAATACAAAAAGGCACCAGAGCACTACGCCGAGATAGGCAGGACCGGTGGTAAACGGTTTGTCTCCCCAATACACCCTGCCGGATAAGTTGGCCGCGATATTACTGGCCTGGTCTTCGGGCACATTCAGCTTCTCCATTAAGTAAGCGGATACATTGGAATTTTCTGACAGCTTTGGAAAAATATTATAATCTTCATCCCTTTTGGAGAAATAGCTTCCATACCCTTTGATACCGGGAAACAATAAGCTAAAACCTTCTATTTTGTCATTACTCCACTGGAAAGCATAGTCACGGGAAAGGCCAGTGGTTTTGTTTTTGCCTGTTTTTGTGTCGTTACCATCTTTTTTGTCCATTACCAGTTGCCCGCCACGCTTGCTGTCTTTTGCATAATCATACACGGGGAAAATTAGAACTGCATTGATCAGCAGGCCGATCAATGCGCCGCTTATTGCCAGGGCGCCGGCTTTGCCAATGTGCGCAAAATCTTTTTCTTTTATCCATCGTATAAGATAAGCAACCGTCATAATGCTGATGGTGAGGAATACATAGTAAGTTATCTGCTGGTGGTTCTGCTGCAGGTGCAACGTGGCAAACAAGGCGGTGAGCATAAAGCCCTTGAGGTATTGTTTTTCAAATAATAAAATAATAGAGCCAATTAATGCCGGCGCATAAGCCATCGCCAGCAATTTGGTATCATGGCCCGCCACTACTAATATGGGATTATAAGTGCTGTATGCAAAGGCAAGGCTGGCAAAAATGGCGATGTACGGCCTTATGCGTACACACATGCAAAAGATGTAAAAACAAATACAGCTTAAAAAGAAAAAGTTGAGGGGCTTGGGCAGCCATAACTGCAATATTTTACCGATATAACCGAATGGTGATAGAGGCCCTCCAATCAAAATATTATAAGCAGGCATGCCGCTGAACATACTGGTTATCCAGAGGGGATATATGCCATGCTCCTGATAATAGGTTTCGCTTTGATGCTTCATGCTTTCCACAGCGGTAACATCACTTTGCTGCAGCACTACGCCGCTTTCCAGGGCGGGCTTGCAAAATATTACGGCAACAATTAGAAAAACGCCGATGGCCACTAAATGGGGAACTATGTTTTTAAAACTGAAATTTTTCATGTAAGGCTTTTGATAATAAGGCGGCAAATTAAATAAATATGTTGAGAGATGATAGCTCGTTTCCCGACTCCGCTCGAAACGGAAAAGAACCCTTCGGCTTCGCTTAGAGTGCTGAAAAGACTTTCTTCATGCACACACTGTTTTCAACATTTTCGTACTGGCCATAGTTTTTAATGATGCTGTAGCTGGCTTTTTGGTACAAGGCAATGGCTTCGGGCTGTTTTTTGCCTGTTTCCAGTACGCAGGCTGTATAGCCCAGTTCTCCTGCCCAGTTTTCTAATTGTTGCAAAATAGCAAGGCCAATGCCATGGCCACGATATTCCGGGAGCACGAACATCCGTTTTATTTCTACGGTATTTTCTTCATAAGGTTTAAAAGCGCCGCAACCAATAGGAATACCTTTTTCATGGCATACTACGACATTGCGGATGTTTTGGATTTTGTTAAACTGGTTGTAGAAAGCATGCTCAGCGCCATCCCTTATGGCAAGATCTGCATCCAGTAATTTTACCAATTGTTGAAAATCGCCGCTGGATGAATCTGTTCTGGTAAAGACAGGCATAGTATTACGTTTACTGCCGCATAAAAATACAGTTTTCTTATTCTGCGGTTAACTTCTTCCTGCAATATTCATTGAATGGATTATCGCCTGCATTATTCTCCACTTCCAGCTGCAGCACTTTATTATTTTTAAAATCAAGGGTAAGAAGGTCATCTTTTAAAACGATGTTGCTGAAATCATCCCAACTGTATTGTTTGCGGCTGAAAGTTTTTTTGATTGTAATAATCGTATCTGCTATCTCTACCGAAGGAGAAACATAATAATATTTTACAGCACCGGCTACCAGCAGCATGATTACAGGAAAGGCAAAGCCTCTGGTTGCTGCCATTAAGAACACCGCAGCAACACATATTATTATTGGTAAGTTGATCTTGAATTTTGCAAACAATACGGAAGTGAATACAGCACCGGCCAGCAGTAATAAGGCAACAGCAATATTAACAGCCACAATATTTTGATTGCGGTAAAGCAGCAGCACCAGTAAGCCGGTAAGCAGCAGCCCTCTTGCGGCAGGTATTTCTACATCCGTTGCGGAAGCCTTAACCCTGAACGAGTACATCGGCTTTTTCAGTTTGTGCAGCTACAGGATTGGAAGCTACCATCATATTGCAGAGCTTAAACAGGCACCTGGCGCCCACGTTCTCGTCCCATTCATCCTGGCTTACACCTACCTCGTTCAAATCAAAGCCCACTAACTGGCGGCCACTTTGCAATACTTTCTTAAAGAGGTAGAATATTTGCTCTGTTTCAAAACCGCCCTGCACCGGTGTGCCTGTATGCGGACAAAGCTTGGGATCAAGGCCGTCAATATCAAAGCTGATAAATACTTTTTGCGGCAGCTTGCTTACAATGGTTTCCACGATGGATTGCCAGGCGGCTCCTTCGTATTGTTTTTCCTTAATATCCTTGTCAAAGAAAGTGTGGATGCGTTCTTTATTGCTTTGGATATAATCCCATTCTTCCTCGCAATAATCCCTGATGCCTACCTGCACCAGTTTTTCCAGTTGAGGAATCTCTTCCAGTGCATTGTACATTACCGAAGCGTGGGAATACTTAAAATTTTCGTAGCCCTGCCTTAAATCGCAGTGGGCGTCTATTTGCAGGATGCCAAACCTGCCGTGCTTTTCTGCAATGGCTTTAAAATACCCAAGCGGTGTGCTGTGGTCGCCGCCAAGCAGGCCCACCAGTTTGCCTGCATCCAGCAGGTCTTTTGTTTGCTCATATACCCATTCGTTCATGAATATGCTCCCGGCATTCACCTCCTTCAGCGTTTTACACATGAACTTATTATCATTGGTATCTTCTCCTTCGGCGATATAATTAATGTACAGCTCTGCTTCCTTGCGCAGGTAATCGCTTTTCATCAATACCTTTTTATCGCAGTCCCTCATATAAAAACCCTGCTGCCAGGCATCTTTATATTCCGGGTCAAAAAGGTCAATCTGCAGGCTTGCTTTTAGCACATGCTCCGGTGCCCTTGCTGTGCCGGCCCTGTAGCTTACCGTTACTTCCCAGGGCACAGGAAGGATAATTAAACGGGAACCTTCTTCTGTAGAAGGCAGGCCAAAAATATTATTATTGGGATTGCCAACGGAGTTGGGATCAAAATTTGAAAAGTCGCTCATTTCTTTGCCTTATTAATGCTGTTTTGTGATTTTACAAAAAAGCGGCTGCAAAGATACAGTGTGTACAACATACACAGCTATGATTTTTGCAAAATTTCTGCACATTTCCGTTCATCACTATTGTCTATGGAATAAGCAATAAATACAATCTGCTGCAACCTGAATTGTGCTAACTTTGCCAGCGCAAAACAAGTTATGAAAAGAACGCATATAGTATTGCTGGTAGCCATAGCCTTTGCCATCGGGGCATTGCTGATGCTGTCGGCAGATTTTTCTACCTACGATACCATTGATTCTGCAAGGAAAAAACAGGGAAAATTTGTGCACCTGATCGCAAAACTGGACAGGACTGTTCCGCTTGAGTATGACCCGGCTACCAATCCTAACTATTTGGGTTTTGTGGCGGTTGACAGCCTCGGCGGCAGAACAAAAGTGGTGTACCGGAATACCAAGCCCGCCGAGCTGGAGCACAGCGAAAGGATTGTGCTGAAAGGAAAAATGGAGGGTGATGTTTTTGAATGCAAGGATATTTTATTGAAATGCCCCAGTAAGTATAAGGACGATAAAAAGGAATTGGAGAAAACGGTTACCAGTGATCAATGATCGGTTATCAGTTGCCGGCTCTCTAAAAAACAAACGCTTCTTACTGATCACTGGTTAACTGCTCCACTGATCACCAACCACGAACAATGGAATTTGAAAATGAACACCTTCTTCCCGGCCAGTGGGGCCATTTTTTTGTATTGCTGGCATTGGTTGGTTCCCTGCTCTCTGCGATAGCTTACTGCATTGGTTCTTTTAAAAATGATATTGCTGAAAAAACTGCCTGGATAAAATACGCAAGAGTTAGTTTTTATATTCAGACTGCCGCTGTGCTGGCAGTGTTTGCCTGCATCTTTTACATTTGTTCCAACCACTATTTAGAATACCTCTACGCTTATAAGCACACATCAAAAGAGCTGGAGTTTAAATATTTGCTTGCCTGCATCTGGGAAGACCAGAGCGGCAGTTTTTTACTCTGGTCAATCTGGCATTGTGTATTGGGAATTGTATTAGTTGCCAGGGCTAAAGAATGGGAGGCATCAACAATGACGGTAGTAGCCACTGCACAGGTTTTTTTAGCCATGATGATAATGGGGGTGCACTTTGGCGATGTAAAAATTGGCAACAGCCCCTTTGTGCTTACACGAAATGAGATCAACGGGCCTATTTTCAGCCTGCCCAATTATTTAAGCATGATAAAAGATGGGGTAGGATTGAATGTATTGCTCCGCAATTACTGGATGGTGATACACCCGCCTGTTTTATTTCTTGGTTTTGCCTCTACTATTGTTCCTTTTGCCTTTGCGTATGCAGGCATACAAACAAAACGCTATGGCGATTGGGTAAAGCCTGCAATACCTTACGCACTATTTAGTGCCTGTGTGCTGGGTGTAGGCATCATGATGGGGGGCAAATGGGCTTACGAATCTCTATCATTCGGCGGCTACTGGGCATGGGACCCTGTAGAAAATGCTTCTTTAGTGCCCTGGCTGGTATTAGTGGCAGGACTGCACACCATGGTTATTTACAAAGCCACCGGCCATTCGCTGCGTATCAGCTATTCGTTTATAATGCTGGCTTTTTTATTTGTATTGTATTCCACCTTTCTTACAAGGAAAGGGATACTCGGCGACACTTCCGTACATGCATTTACCGAAGCAGGTAAGGCAATGAATATTTTGATATTGTCCTTCCTTTCATTTTTTGCCATTGGCTCGCTGTTGTTGCTGGGTGTTCATTTTAAAAAAATACCTGCCATTGCAAAAGAAGAGCAGACCAATTCGAGGGAGTTTTGGATGTTCATTGGTTCGCTGGTGTTGTTTTTATCAGCGCTGTTCATCATTGGCCAAACTTCTATACCGGTGATCAATTCTATTTTCAATACAAAATTTGCCCCGGCAGAAGATGTTGAATTTTCTTATAACAAAGTGCTGGTGCTTGTTGCCGTTATCATCGGCATATTGAGTGCGGTTACACAATATTTCAAATACAAAAGCACTCCGGGAAATATCTTTTTAAAGAAGGTAGCTTTGCCAACAGTGATTGCTGCCGTTATTACTGTGTTGCTGGCAATTATTTATCCTGTTACTTATGATAAAAAAGGCCCTGGATTTTTAATTGCGTTATACACCGCATTGTTTGCAAGCATTTATGCCGTGGTGGCTAATGCAGGTTATATCAAATCTGGGTTGAATGGTAAATTAAAAAGTGCTGGTGGTTCTATAGCTCATTTGGGTTTTGGATTGATGATAGCAGGGATGATCATTTCTTCCGGCAATAAAAAAATCATCAGCGAAGAAAAATACAAAACATTTGCCTTGCCTGTGGGTATTGACCCTATGACACGCCAGCAGGACAATGCAGCGGAAAATATCAATCTCATACGCCAGGTACCAACAAGAACGGCGGATTACGAAGTAACTTATCTCAACGATAGTTCCGGCCATGAATCCGGCAGGAATTTTTATTATTTATTGTTTGAAAGAAAAGATGCTGCCACCAAAAAGGTTTCCGAATCGTTTGTGCTAAGCCCGGATGTGTATCTGATGAAGAACAACAACATGAGCAGCAACCCTGATACTAAAAGCTATCTTACGCATGATGTATTCACTTATATTTCTTATGTATTGAACCCGGAAACAAATGAGGACACTGCCACTTTTAAAATACATGAAGTAAAAGAAGGCGACACTATTTTCTACTCAAAAGGCTATATGGTATTTAACGGGGTGAGCAAAAAACCGGAAACCAATAAGTTTAAAGTACAGTCCACTGGCCCTGCGGTGGCGGCGGATATTACTGTGGTGGCAAAAGACAGCAGCCGCTATCATGCTACACCGATGCTATTGATAGACAGTTTGGGCATTGTGCAATTAGACGACACCGTGTATGCACAAAACCTGTATGTAAAATTTGCCGGTGTGGTGCCGGAGCAGCACAAAGTAAAAATTGGTATAAAAGAATCGGACGCCATCATTGATTTCGTTACGCTGAAAGCATACATCTTTCCTTACATCAATTTAGTATGGATAGGTTTGATACTGATGGCGGTGGGTTTTGTAATGAGCATGGTGAGCAGGGCAAAATTTTCAGCCACAGGGGGGCTAATTGCAATAATTGCTGTGGCGGTAGCGCTGGTGTATATGTTTTTGTTTGCCGCAGCGTAAACAAGCCACAGATTTCACAGATAAACACAGATGAAATAAAATATTCCTGCGGCATATTAGTTTGACCAGCCACGAATTTCACAAATGCACACGAATAAGCGAAGCTTATTTTCTGTGTTAATCCGTAAAATCTGTGGCTAAACTAATTCGTGGCTAATCTAAAAAATTAAAGGCTTACATAATTGTAAGCCTTTTTAATTGTCGGGTGGACTGGATTCGAACCAGCGACCCCTTGCACCCCATACAAGTGCGCTACCGGGCTGCGCCACCACCCGAACATTTATAAACTAAGTGTGCTGCTCCGCCAAGGCGGTACTCCATCACCCGTTTTATAACCGGGCGGCAAAAGTAATTGAAAAAATCAATTTAAAAAAGCACAAGTTCCTTTATCTTAGCGCAACTTTTTATACATGAAGGTTTTAATAAAACAAGCCACCATCATTTCTCCTTCTTCTCCTTTTAACGGAAAAACAAAAGATATTTTAATTGACGGCGGTGTTATTGCGGCTGTTGGTAATAATATCACCGCTAAAGCCCGTAAAGTAGTGCAGCAGCCCGGCCTGCATATAAGCATTGGCTGGATGGACAGCTTTGCCCATTTTTGCGACCCCGGTTATGAATACAGGGAAACGCTGGAAAGCGGCGCTAACGCCGCTGCTGCCGGTGGCTTTACCGATGTGATGCTGGCGCCCAATACCAATCCCGCCATACACAGCAAACCACAGGTGGAATACATTGTGCAAAAAGCAAAAGAACTCCCTGTAAATATTTATCCCATTGGTGCTGTTACCAAAAATGCCGCCGGTGCAGAACTGGCCGAGATGTACGATATGCGCCATGCAGGTGCCATTGCTTTCGGAGATGGTGTGAACGCCATTCAAAACAGCGGGCTGCTGATAAAAGCCTTGCAATATGTAAAAACCTTTGACGGCACTATCATCCAGTTGCCCGATGACAGCAGCATTGCACCCAATGGGTTGATGAACGAAGGGATAGTGTCAACCCAATTAGGCCTGCCGGGCAAGCCTGCGCTGGCAGAAGAGTTGATAATTGAAAGGGATATTAAACTGGCGAAGTATGCAGAAAGCAAATTGCATTTTACCGGGGTTACGACTGCAAAAGGGATAGATGCTATAAAAAAGGCAAAGAAAGAGGGCGTGGCAATAAGCTGTGCCATTACGCCTTATCATGTATTTTTTAGTGATGAGGACCTGAGAAGCTACGATACCAATTTAAAAGTGAACCCGCCGCTGAGAGATAAGAAAAATAAAACAGCTTTGCTGAAAGCGCTGCTGGATGGCACGGTTGATTGCATAGCCTCCCATCACATTCCACAGAATTACGATAATAAAGTGTGTGAGTTTGAATATGCAAAGAACGGGATGACAGGGTTGGAAAGTTTGTTTGGTGCGATTTGGTCAATGGTCAATGGTCAATGGTCAATAGATAAAGCGGTGCAGGCACTCTCTGTTGCTCCAAGAACGATTTTTGGACTACCCGTTCCTGTTATTAAAGAAGGGGAGAAGGCCTGCCTTACTTTGTTTAACCCTGCTGCCGAATATGTTTTTGATGAAACAATGATTCAATCAAAATCAAAGAACTCGGCCTTTGTGGGCAAAAAATTAAAAGGCAGGGTAGTAGGAATCATCAACGGGGATAAAGCATATTTTAACTAAGATGAAGAATATTACGGCTACGCAGAAAGGATTGATAACAGGGGTGCTGATGATATTGGTATCATTGGCGATATATGCAGCGAAAGGAAATTTTGATACCCGCCTCCAGTACATCACTTATGCGGTGTATGTGGCTGGTATTTTGTGGGCGCTGGTTGATTTTTCAAAAAAAACGGCAGGGCAAAAATTCGGCGCTTATTTTTCACAGGGGTTTAAATGCTTTATTGTGGTTACGCTGCTGATGGTGGTTTTTACAGCTGTATTTCTAATATTGCACCCGGAACTGAAAGAGCAAATGGCCGTTACTTTTAAAGCTGAACTGGTAAAGCAGGGCAACAGCACCGAAAAAGAAATAGAAGAAAAGATGGCAATGGCAAAAAAAAGCTTTATGCCTGCGATGATAATGGCGGCAGTATTTGGCTATCTTGTAATTGGCGCAATGGTGACGGCGATTGGAAGTATAGTATTATTGCAGCGGAAAAAAGCTGCATAAAGAAATTACGGTACAAGAGAGTGACACAACAATGATGAATAGAGCGGTAATGCCGGTAACAAAACAATTTAAATTTCACCCGTAGTAATATGGATGTATCAATCGTAATTCCGTTGTTTAATGAAGAGGAATCGCTGCCGGAGCTGGTGGCGTGGATAGAGCGTGTGGTTTCGGCTAACCATTACAGTTATGAGGTCATTATGGTAGATGACGGCAGCACGGATAATTCCTGGCAGGTGATTGAACAGCTGGCGCAGCAGAACAGTAATATACGTGGCATCAAATTTCAGCGTAATTATGGCAAAAGCCCTGCCCTTAATGAAGGCTTTAAAGCAGCGCAGGGCGATGTTGTGATAACTATGGATGCCGATATGCAGGACAGTCCTGATGAAATTCCTGAACTACGGAAAATGATACTGGAGGGTGGCTATGATATGGTGAGCGGATGGAAAAAGAAGCGCTATGATAATACCCTTACCAAAAATCTTCCTTCCAAATTATTTAATGCTACGGCCAGCAAGGCCAGCGGCATTAAGCTGCATGATTTTAACTGCGGCCTCAAATCTTATAACAAAAAAGTGGTAAAGAGCATTGAAGTGTATGGAGAGATGCACCGCTATATCCCTTTGCTGGCAAAATGGGCCGGCTTTAGAAAGATCGGTGAAAAAGTGGTGGAGCACAGGCCGAGAAAATACGGCGTGACCAAGTTTGGCTGGGACAGGTTTATAAAAGGCTACCTCGATTTGTTTTCTATTATGTTCATGGGCAAGTTTGGCAAAAGGCCGATGCATATTTTTGGCTTGTGGGGCAGCATTGTTTTCTTTTTGGGTTTTGTTACCTGGGTGTACCTCTTTGCGGCCAAGATATTCTTTTCGCAATTTAATATGACCGACAGGCCTCTGTTTTATGTGGGCCTTATTTCCATAGTGATTGGTACGCAGCTTTTTTTAGCCGGTTTTTTAGGAGAGATGATTGCAAGAAATGCAGGCGACAGGAATTTTTATTTGGTGGAGAAGAAGGTAGGGTTGTGAGGGCGATACGAAAATGGTGCGGAGGACAGGGACACGGATTTAGCGGATAGAAAAAGGATTTTACGGATTTTTTAAGCCTTAAATGTTCTGCCGTATGGTGTTGCTTCATTCTGATATTACTGAAAAAATAATTGGTTGTTTCTACCAAGTATATAATGAATTAGGATTTGGGTTTCTGGAGAAAGTTTATGAAAATGCTTTGCTGATAGAATTTTTAGAATGTGGTTTACTGTGTGTGCAGCAGGCTGGCATTAAAGTATATTACCGGGAAAAAGAAATAGGCAATTATTTTGCAGATATACTTGTTGATAATAAAGTGATCGTTGAAGTGAAAGCGGGCAAAGGCGAAATATTAAGAGAACATCAAACACAATTATTCAATTACCTGAAAGCTACCAATTTTGAAGTTGGCCTCATATTGCATTTTGGAGAAAAGCCTTCTTTTAAAAGGATAATGTTTTCAAATGATAATAAATAGATCCGCTTAATCTGCTTCAATCTGTTTTATCAGCGTTTCTATCAAACTATATAAGTAAATGTCATCAGCGTTCTATCCAGGATCTGTTATTATCATCGGACCGGCGCATCCGCTTCGTGGCGGCCTGGCATCGTATGATGAAAGACTGGCGAAAGAATTTATATCGCAGGACTGCAATACCACTATTTACACTTTCTCTCTGCAATACCCCGGTTTCCTTTTTCCGGGCACTACGCAGTATTCAACTGAGCCTGCGCCAAAAGATATTCCAATAAAAGTTTGCATCAACTCTGTGAATCCCCTCAACTGGTTGAGTGTGGGTAATGAGTTGAAAAAATTGAAACCTGATGTGATAGTAGTGCGCTACTGGCTGCCGTTCATGGGGCCATGTCTCGGCACTATTTTAAGAAAGGTAAAAAAGAATAGACATACCAAAGTGGTTTGCATCGCCGACAATATCATACCACATGAAAAAAGGATCGGCGACACTGCCTTTACAAAATATTTTGTAAAGCCGGTGGATGCTTTTATCACCATGAGCGAAAAAGTACTGGGCGATCTGCCAATATTTGCCGCAGGCAAACCGGCCAGGTTTGTGCCGCACCCCCTGTATGATAATTTCGGGGAAAAGATTAGTAAGGAAGAGGCAAGAAAGCATTTGGCAATTGATGATGAAGAAAAGCTGTTGTTGTTTTTTGGCTTTATCCGGAGATACAAGGGGCTTGATATTTTGCTGGATGCGGTTAAAAAACTTAAAACTTTAAACTTTAAACCTTTTAAACTTTTAATCGCCGGCGAGTTTTACGAAGACAGAAAACAATACGATGAGCAAATAGAACAGCTTGGAATAAAAGACCAGCTGATTTTGAAAACCGATTTCATCCCCGACAGCGAAGTGAAATATTATTTGTGTGCCGCCGATGTGGTGGTGCAGCCTTACCGCAATGCCACGCAAAGCGGTGTTACGCCATTGGCTTATCATTTTGAAGTGCCGATGATTGTTACCAATGTGGGCGGGCTGCCTTCATTGGTGCCCGAAGGCAAAGCAGGCCTGGTTGCAGAGCCTAATGCGGAATCAATTGCGGAAAAAATTGTTGAGTATTTTGGCAAAGGCAGCGATAGCTTTTTACCGCACTTAATTGAAGAGAAGAAAAAATACAGCTGGGAGAAAATGACAAAAGCTATTTTTGAAGCGGCATCAAATATTAAATCTTAAACATTCAATCTTCAATATAAAACATTACATGATTTACCGTAGCAAAGCTCCCCTGCGTATAGGCCTGGCCGGCGGCGGCACCGATGTAAGCCCTTACAGCGATACCTATGGCGGCGCTATTTTAAATGCCACGGTTTCACTTTCTGCCCATGCAAGTATTGAATTGCTGGACAGCAATGAGATCATTGTGGAAGCGCTGGACAGGAACGAAGAGCAGCGGTTTGCCTATGCAGCCAATTTGCCTGTTGATGGTAAACTCGATTTGCTGAAAGGCGTTTACAACCGTATTCAAAAAGATTTTCCTTTTGCTTCAAAAGGTTTCAGGCTGTCTTCTTTTGTGGATGCACCGGCAGGATCCGGCCTGGGCACCTCTTCCACATTAGTGGTGGCGGTGCTGGGCGCTTTTGCTGAAATGCTCAAGCTGCCGATGGGCGATTATGACATTGCGCATTTGGCTTATCAAATTGAAAGGGAAGACCTGCAGCTGGCCGGCGGCAAGCAGGACCAGTATGCGGCCACTTTTGGCGGCGTAAATTTTATGGAATTTTATGACGGTGATAAAGTGATAGTAAACCCTCTCCGTATAAGGCCCGAGTATATGCATGAGCTGGAAAACAACCTGGTGCTTTATTTCACTGCTTCGTCAAGGGAGAGCGCAGCGATTATAAAAGAGCAGGTAAAAAATGTAAATGATAAAAATGAAAAAAGCATTGATGCCATGCACCAGCTGAAAGAACAGTCGCGGATGATGAAAGAAGCATTGCTGAAGGGAAAGCTGAATGAATTTGGTGAGATCCTTGATTTTGGTTTTCAGCAAAAAAGAAAAATGGCGCACAATATCAGCAACAGCCATATTGAAAATATTTATGATGCTGCTAAAAAAGCCGGTGCCTCCGGCGGTAAAATAAGCGGCGCAGGCGGTGGTGGCTTTATGATATTTTATTGCCCCGGCAACAGCCGCTATGCTGTAATTGAAACACTGAAAGGGTTTGGCGGGGAAGTAAAAGAGTATACGTTTACAAAGTATGGACTGACCACATGGACAGTGTAAGTCTTTTTGAATTGGAATGCAGCCATTTTTCCCGGAGGGGAAAAATGACATGATATTTTCAAATTAGAAAGTCCCATGCCGGCTTCACCCTCCTGCAGTTTATATGCTTAGCCCTTTTTGCGGGGATATGCTTTGTTTATGAATTTCCTCCATGGCCGCACAACGCCAATCTCTTCAAAAAATTAATAATATTTTCTTTTGTCAGGCAGCGCTTATTTTAAAAAGTGAAGTTCTTATATATTCCTTTTTTCGCATGATTCAAAACTCCCGGATAGAGCTTTGCGCAGCGTTACTTGCCCTGCTTTTTACTTATTTTTACTATCATTTCAACTTGTGTGTAAATGAGGAAAAAGAGCAAGGCAATATTTATCATAATAGCTGTGATTATCGCAGGAGCAGTTACATACTGGCAGATACACAAGAACAATATCATTAAACGTACCATTCAGTCTGCGGTAAAACAAAAAACAGACAGCCTTTATTACATACATTACGACAGCTCTTACATTGATGAGATAGTCGGCAATGCCAATTTTTACAACGTTACCTTACAATCAGATGCTGCGCAAAAAAAAATACTTGCCGGCACAGACAGCCTGCCCAATATGCTCTGTGATATTTCTGTGGCGGAAGTAATGGTTAAAGGGGTTGACATCCCCGGGCTCTTGCAAAATACCAATGTGGCAGCAACGGAAATTGTGCTGGTAAAACCTGTTGTACAAATAATCAACACGGGTGTGGAAAAGCTAAAGCCGTTTAATGCCGATGATACCATGCAGCTGTATAAAAAACTGCTGGGTAAGTTTGCCAGCATTAAAGCGAACAGCATTGTTGTTAAAGACGGCACTTTGCTTATTACCAACAAAAACAGCAAGCCGCTTACCACGGTGGAAGGTATCAACATTTCACTGAGAAATTTTTTGATTGACAGCAGCAGGAACTATAATAACCTGGTAAGCTATTTTATTAAGGACATCAAAGTTTCAATTAATAATATCCAGTTGCCGGAAACGCAGAGCGGCACCAGGATCAATATTGAAAAGCTTTTTTATGATGCACCCGGCAGGAAACTGCAGATAGGGCAGCTGCATCAATATAAAACGGGCGATATAAAAGCGCTGGCCGGCCTGGATAATATTGTTTTTAATGAGCTGAACACAGATGCATTCATCCAGCAAAAGCACGTAGAGGCATCCGGCGTAACCTGCGATGGCGGCGTGATAACTATTTACAGGAAAGAAAAAGCATTGGTCAATAACCCCGGCAAGTCTGTCGAATTTTCTTCTGAATTTATTGATGCCATACAGATTGGGGCGTTGCAAACAGGCAATATTACTGTCGTCATTAAAGATCAGTCAAACCCCGGAGCCGACCCTCTTACAATCAATGATGTAAAATGTAAAGTGTCCAATATAAAACCTGTGACAAGCGGCAGCGCCATCGCTTCTTTGATTAATGACGCTGTTTGGGAAATCAGCGCCGGCGGGTTTTCCTTTTTATCAGGCAAGAAAAACTATAAGTTCTCGGCATCCGGCATTACTGTAAACAGCGGGGGAGCACTGCATGCTAATGAATTCCTGTTAAAACCGTTATTATCAGAAAATGCTTTTGCAAAAGCTTTTCCCTTCCAGGCAGACCGGTATGATTTTTCTTTTAAAAACCTGGATGCCGGCGGCATAGATTTTAAAAAGCTTATCGGCTCCAATATTCTTGAAATGCAATCACTGTCATTGCAACCAACGCTTAAGATTTTTAACGACCGCACCCTTCCGCCCAATCCCGGCACTGTCGAAAAGAAATACCCTCACCAGGCATTGCTGGACTTTCCTTTTAGGCTCTTTATAAAATCTGCCCATGTTAAAAACGGTGCCGTATATTATAAAGAAAGGGCAAAAAACAGCAAACAGGTTGGCATGCCGTACTTTACTGCTATCAGCAGCACCATTGAAAATATTACCAATATACCCGAAAGGATCAAGCAAAATGGCAGGCTTACTTTAAAAGCGGCCTGCCTGTTCCTGGGAAAGCAGCGTGTAAGCACCGGATGGATATTGCCGCTAAGGGCATCTGATTCCGTTTTGTCCATCGGGGGCGAAGCTTCATTTATAGACGGTACTGCCCTTAACCCGGTGATTGAACCATTGGCCATGCTGTCTGTAAAAAGTGGCATAGTGCATAAGCTGAACTTTAATTTCCTGGCAACCGATCATAAGGCGACCGGTACACTTACACTTTTATACAACGATCTTAAAGTGGAAGTATTAAAAATAAAAGAAGAAGAGCTGAAGAAAAAAACACTGCTTACTTTTTTTGCCAATACGCTTATTAAAAATGATAACCCTCAAAACAATACTACCCGGGAAGGAATAATCGGGCATAACCGGGACATAAAGCGGTCATTCTTTAATATGATTTGGAAAAGTATTCTCAGCGGGCTTAAAAGCACTGTCTTAGGCAAAAAATAATTTAGGGGGCGGCGTTTTTATTTTCCCGGCGTTGGCGCTATAGAAATTTTTACCGTATCAAAAGCCAAAAGGCTTCCCGAACAGGAAGCCTTTTGCAACAGGTGAATGTTTATTATTTCAATGAAAATTATGCGCCCGGCCTTACATCATAATAATTAGCAAGCTCGTTGCCCACCCTTACATCATCAATGTAAAGCACCCTTTTGCTGGTAGTGGAAGTGTTGCCGGCGGTTGAGTTCCATGGCCATTTGTATATGCCTGTTTTAAAATAAACGCCATAAGTAAGGCCGGCATCAATGTTTTTACCTGTTTTGGTCAAAATCTTAGTTCCGTTCTTCCATACTTCAAGTAAACCGGTAGAGCCGGAAGACCATTTTACATGGAATACAAAATCAGTCCATTTGTTTTTATCATAGTTGCTTAAAACAGTAACTGCGTTTCCGAACTGTACCAGCTTCCATTGACCGTTCTGCGTCCACAATGCCAGTGGCGGATAAAATGTTTGGGTAGTTGGCCATTGTGTGGGGCATTCGGCAGCAGCATCATTTACATAGTCGCTGGGCAGGAAGTAGCTGGCTGCATACCATCTTTCCACGTAAGGATTTGTTTCAGCCTTTGAATAACGCATTGATTCGGTTCTTTTGCTGGCGTCTACTATAGCATCAGTTTTGTTCAGCTCATATCTTGTGGAATAGCTCCCAACCCTTGCATAAGTACTTGACCTTTGGATAGAGTAGTTGCAGCATTTGTGCAGCGAAGCCCATGTTGTTAAGCCATTTCCAAGCGAAGTAAGCGCATTGGTGTTTTCCGAATTAAAATCAAAAAGCAGGTTTTTTCTTACGTGGGCTGCTGTTGCTGCCAGCATGTTATCTGAGTTATTATCACCGGTGGCAAGGTTGCCGGCGGCGGAAACATCTCCAACAACAGTAAGGTTCCCGTCATCAAAACCATGATCCTCATTAAGGTCGGAACTTTGGGTAGCAGCGCCGCTGTTATCGGTAACAACAGGGGTGCTTACATCATCTTTTTTGCAACTGATCAGCGAAGTGCTGAACGCAAGGCATAGCATTGCAATGCCCGTAATCGTACGGTTTTTCATAATTAAGATATTGAATTTTAGTTTCCCCTACTTGGCAAGCATCATGCCAATGAAAACAATAAATGCCTTATTATGAAAACCATAACAGGCCTGTTTACCGCTTTAAATAAATGATAAAATGCCAATACGAATTGATAACAGCGCTCTAAAATATCTGTATTAATGCCATACCTTTTTTTAAAAAAAATATCAACATTTTTACCTGTAGAAATGCAACTACAAGCTGGGCGAATAAGTTTACTTTTTTCCCCGAATAATTTTAAATTCTGAGCCTGTTTTCCATTGGGGCCATGCTTCACTGCCGGCTAATTTTTTGCCTAACAAAAAATAAAGCTCCATATCCTGCAGGCCGCCGGCAAATGTCCAGGCTGCATTGTATTCATCTGAAGGGCGGTGATAATTATTGGTTACATAATTGTCTTCCAGTTTTTTTCCATACGCTGTGCCTTTGCCCACTACATCGGTGCCTGAAGAAAAGCTCAATGCAGGCACACCCTTTTTTGCAAAATTAAAATGGTCAGAACGATAGTAATGCCCTGCTTCTGGATGGGCTTCATCAGCAAGATAACGCCCCTGCGTTTTGGCAATGGCAATCACTTCGTCTTCCAGCTCATTTTGCCCGGAACCTGCTATCACGATATCATTTGTTTTTTCATTCACGTTAATCACATCCATATTGATGTTGCCGGCGGTTTTATCCAAAGGGTACAGCGGGTGCTCTGCATAATATTGCGAGCCCAGCAGGCCCTGCTCTTCGGCCGTTACAGAAAGAAACAGCACTGTGCGTTCCGGTTTTTCCTTTAAATTTTTGAATGCCTTTGCAATTTCGATCAATGCGGCAGTGCCGCTGGCATTGTCCACGGCGCCGTTGTAAATGGAATCGCCTTTATCATCCGGCTTGCCGATACCATAATGGTCCCAGTGGGCGGTATAGATAACATACTCGCCCGGCCTTTTGCTGCCGGTAATTTTGCCAATTACGTTTTGCGATACATTGTATTTGGCTTTCACATCCATGCTCACTGATAATTTTATTCCCAGCGGCACCGGCTTAAAACCAATTTTGTTGGCGCTTACAATTAGGGAGCTGTCTTTGCCGGCGGCTGCCAATAACTTTTGCCCGGCGCTGCTGGTTACCCAGCCTTTTACCAAAAGGGGAGAAGGAGTGCTGCCCCTGTTGTCTAACAACAGCCTTGCACCTGACCATGAATTTTGCACCACGCTGAACGGGTAAGAAGCGGCATCGGTGCTGTGAATGATGATGCAGCCTTTGGCGCCCTGCCTTGCGGCTTCTTCATACTTATATGTCCACCGGCCATAGTAGGTCATCAGCCTGCCTTTGAACAAAGTGGTATCAACACCAAAGCCGGGATCGTTTACCAGCACCAGCACCACTTTGCCTTTTACATCTATGCCGGCATAATCGTTCCAGTTATACTCAGGCGCCACCACGCCGTAGCCTGCAAAAACCACTTCGTCATCCCGTAATGACACAATAGAATCTGTATTATCCGTTCCAATTACAAAATCTCCTGTTTTTTTCAGATTAAAATTTCCTTTGGGGGATTGCACTTTCATTACCGGTGCTGCATCGGCGGTAATTTCCACCAGTGGCACATCCTGGAAATAGCTGCTGCCGTTGCCCGGTTCAAGGCCTATCCTGGCAAACTCATTTTTCAGGTATTCAACCGTTATTTTCTCTCCTTCAGTAAAGGGCTTGCGGCCAAGAAATGAATCGGAAGACAGTATCTTCACCTGCTGTGCCAGGCTGTCTTTATTAAACAAAGGAAAGGCGCTGCCGGCATCATTTTTTTGGTTACACGAAAACAATACCACGGCAGCGAAGATGAAAAACAATTTATGCATAGCGTTGATTTTCCGGAAAGATAATTAATGCAGTGCTTTTATAAAAAACAATGCAGGGTAAAAATAATTGTAATGATTTGCCGGGCCGGTGCAACCCTTGCTTAAAAAGGGTTGTCAGCCTTCAAAACTTCATTATTATGAAAAATAGTATACAATTTGCCGCCGGGCGGATGGTTGCAGTAATTGCAGTTGCTTTTTTATTTTCTGCCTGTAAAAAAGACATTACTTCAAAGAAAACGCAAACCTACACTATTTACACGCCCACTTACCAGTCAAAAGCTTCGGTGCTTGGGTCGCTTAACGGCAACCCTTCCCAATCCATTGAGCACGCAGGCAAATTATATATCAAAGACAATTTTATTTACCTGAACGATGTGAACAAAGGCATCCATGTAATAGATAACAGCAATCCTTCACATCCTGTGCAGGTTGCATTCCTTTCCATTCCCGGCAATCTTGATATAGCTGTAAAGGGCAATATCCTGTATGCAGATATGTACAGCGGCCTGCTGGTGCTGAACATTGCCAACCCACGCAATGCCGGCCTTATTACTACGGTAGATAATTTTTTCAAAGGCAGGATGTATTTAAACGGGCACCCGGCTGAACTAAACGGAACAGTGGCTGTGGAATGGAAACAGAAAGATACCACGGTGGAAGTGCCCGAATATCCCGGCGGCTGTATGTTTTGCGAAGGGGATGTGCTGGCAATGCAGGCAACAGCTTTCAGCAATACAAAATCTGCCGGCACGGCAGGCTCCATGGCGGGCATGGTGCTGATGAATGACTACTTGTATGCCATTACTGAAATGCACAGCATGGGCATTATTGATATCAGCAATGCAGCAGCGCCTGTTGTTAAAAACGATTTTTTTGCCGGCTTTGACCTGCAGACAATTTTCCCTTTTGAAGGTAAAATATTTCTTGGCTCGGCAGTGGGCATGTTCATGTATGACGTAACAGATCCTGAAGCGCCTGTATCGCTGGGCGAATTCAGGCACGGGCGTGCATGCGATCCCGTTATTACCGATGGGCATTATGCTTACATCACCCTTCATGCCGGAGATGGCTGCGGCGGCGATGCCAACGAACTGCATGTGGTTGATATAAATGATATCCTGAACAGCCAGCTGGTAAAAACCTACCCGATGATAAAACCTACCGGCCTGAGTAAAGACGGCAACCTGCTGTTTATTTGTGATGATACCGAAGTGAAAGTGTACAATGCCGCTAACCCCGGCAGCCTGCAGTTGCTGAAGAAAATAAGCGCAAAGGAGCCTTATGATATTATTACGGGAAACAACAAAGCAATGCTGGTGTGCAGCAATGGCCTTTACCAGTATGATTACAGTAACCTGGCCAATATCCGCCAGTTAAGTTTTTTAGCTGCTAAAAAATAAGACTATTTTATAGTTGCCGGGCTGGAGTGATTGGTTTCACTTCAGCCTTTTTATTGTGCATTGCCGTCAGTTGCCTGCTGCCCATTTTTCAATTTCATTATTGGTGCTTCCGTCTTCCGAATATGTTTTTACAGCACCTTCTTCCCTGATGCCTGCATACAGTACATCTTTTGAAAAATCAACCACGATGATAAAATTGGTACCGGCGCAATTGTGCTGCTGGCAGCCTGCCGCAACAAACTGGCCACCAGCCACTGTAACAGGCGTTTCCACTGCCCATGTATTTTTTAAAAATGCATACCTGCTGCCCACTAAATGCTGCAGGCGGTTTGCCAGGGCAGAGCTGTCCAGCAGCTTTACCTCCGCAGGATACCTGCCGTTGAAGTTTTTCAGGTAACTAAGATTATCCTGTTTGATTTTGCATGAAAACAGCATTGCTAAAAAAATTAAGGCAATGCGGGAGGTGTTTTTATATGGCATGGTTGATATTTAGTCACATAAAAATAAAGCTTTCAAAAACACCGGGATTAAAAATTACTTGCCGTTTACCAGCTTAAATTTTTGCTTAAGCGAAGCCTTTTCAAACAAAGCAGCCCTGCCGGCATAAGATGCATTGCCGTCTTCATTTCCCTCACGCTGGCCGCCATAGCTGCCGCGGCCGCCACCGCCCATTCTTCTGCCACCTCCTCCCATGCCCCGGCCTCCTCCGCCGCCTCCGTGAAAACCGCCGCCGCCAGTTCTTTCAGGCATCTTCAGCGCATTTACCGTCACGTTCAGGGTAATCGTTTCGTCTAACTGGGAAGGGGCATCGGTGCTGTACAATTCTTTCAGCGGGATAGCCAGCTCATATATTACTCCCTGTGCGCTGTCTTCACCGATATTTATACTGATGCCGTTTTTATTTTGCGTTGACACTTCCCCGTTAGTTTCCTTAAAGCCGCTTGCAGTAACCGTTGCCAGCTGTAATTTATAGGCATTTACCAGCGTGGCGATATCTGTTTTTTGCCTGCGCCAGCCGCCTTCGGTGGCATTGCCTGCCGGTTTGCCTTCTGCAGGGGCAGAAGGAGGAATAGCGGGGAAGCTGATGATGGAAGTGAATTTCTTTTTCTTCTCTTTTGAATCCAGTTCTATGCTCCACCCTGCCGACAGTAATTTTCTCACTTTCATTTCATCGTTGCTGGTAAAGCATAAATAAAGTGTATTGCTGCTGTTGGCAATGCCGAACAAGAGCCCTGTGGAAGCATCATAAAAATTAAACGGCTTTTGCCATTCAGCGTTATTGCCGTCAATGGTTACTGTGTTGGGCTGCCATTTGGCGCCAGACACATCATCCTGGGCTGAAGCAGAAACAATATATAAAACAGTTCCTGCAAAAAACAGGGCTTTTTTCATTAGCATAAATTTTTACTTGTAAGAAAAAATATCCTGCTAAAAGTATCTAATGGGAGCGGGGGCAATACTTTTTTTTAGCCAATTAACATATTGATTGCAATAGTTAATGCTATTATGCTTTTAATAAAGGAAGAGAGTGGCATCAACAAAAAAGCCCCTTGCGGGGCTTCGTTTATTTTCCATAGCTTAACAGGGCCAGTTGTTTTTTGATGTCTTCAATAGCGGCCACCTGTTTTTTCAGCTCCGCGTTTTCTTTCATCACTTCATCCAGCTTTGCGGCTTGTGCTTCGGTTCTTTTTTCCAGTGCCTGCAATAATATCATCATAATGCCGTCCATATCGGCGCTTGCCAGCGTGGTGTCGCAGCCGATAGTGCCATAATTGTCTTTTCCGTAAGCGGTAAATATTTCCTGTGCCATCGGCCCATAGTGGCGGGTATTTTTAGCAGTTTGTTTTTTGTAGTTCCACGATCCCAAACGCATCATTTTTAATTTTTGTAAAAATATTTCTCCATTGGCCGGCAGGTATTTTTCTTTTTTGCTGCTGTCTGAAATAGATGACCATGAATTTCCGTCAGGGCTAAGGGAGATGCCCAGTGTTGCATCCGGGTTGGTATAAAAATTATAACCGCCTGCATACCGTGCAGTAAACTGGTTGTTGGCGGTGCTGCTGATATTGTTGAATGCAGAACCGGAGCGGTCGCCTAATACGATAGAGCCGCTGAAATTATTCGTGTTGGCATCGCTGCCCATTGCAATAGAATAATTGCCTGAGGCCGTGCATTGGGAGCCGATGGCCGTAGCATAATTCCCAAATGAACTGCACTGCGTGCCGATAGCAGCAGCAGCCTGGCCTGATGCAGTATTCAGCATGCCAAGCGTGATGGATGCCTGCCCGTAGGAACGGTTCATAAGGCCAATGGCGGCAGATGCCAGGGCAGCTGCAGAACTGTTGGCGCCTGTTGAAAAAGCAGCTTCGCCTGCAGCACTGTCTGTGCTGCCGAATGACAGTGATTTTGAGCCTGCGGCTACACAACCGTATCCCCCTGCAAAAGCCATGGCACCGGCAGCGGTGCACTGGGAGCCAATGGCAAAAGATGCCTGCTCTGATGCGGTGCAATTTAATCCTATCGTAAAAGCTGCTTCGCCTGCGGAAATGTTGCTGCTGCCATACGAAATAGCTTTGGAGCCTGAAGCCGTGCTGCCATACCCGCCTGCAAAAGCCATAGGTCCTGAAGCCGTACAATTGTAGCCGGTGGCCACGCTGAACAAACCTGTATTTTCTTCGTCCCATTGCGTGGCGCTCACGGCGCCTGCCCTGAAGGCGGCCTTGGAAGGATACCACATCATCCTGCTGCCTTCGCCTGAAACGGGAACAGCGCCTATGCCCAGGCTGCCCTTTGCATAAAAGCCTCCTTCAGCATCTGCCCTGAACCTTTTTTCCAGCACACCATTGCCGGCGCTGGTGGTAATGCTTATGCCGCCGCTGTCTGATATAGCCAGGCCCCTGCTGCTGCCGTCTTTTGAAATATAAAAATTGCCGGTGGCCAGGTTTTTCATCATGATATGGTTGCCTAAATTATCTGCAGCACCCGTTGAGGAACATTTCCATTTACTGCCGTCATACATCCATATGCCGGCAGGGGCATCCACCTGGTATACAATTAATCCTGCTGCCGGGGCCGCAATGGCTGTACGCTGCAAAGCCGTCATGCGTGGTATCAGCAGGCCTTTTTCCGTGCTCCTGATGTCAAGTATGGCAGAGCTGTCGGGTGCAGCCGGGGGCGAGCTTATGCAAATGCCCTGGGCGCTTAGCTGCTGCGATGCAACCAGGAAAAGGACGCAGGTAAACAGTATTTTCATAAATAATTGGTTTTGTATGGGATACAAAGCGTAGATAACGCCTTTTTCCCGGTTGTATTTTATTAAGGGCAGTAATTTTCTTTTTGCCGGATAGCAGAATAAAGGCGGGAGAGGAAAGAAAAAATGGGAAGGCCGTTTTAATAATTTAGCTAAAATGCAGTTTGCCTGCGGGGTGAACCTGGGTTGCAAAATGATTTCCTGCCCCCCAAATAGTTGCTTTGCCTTTTACATTTTGCCACGGGCATCCCGTTTGCATAACAGCAAGGTTATTGCCCGGGCTTTTTTTGAAGCAATAATTTTTCCCCGTTTGAATTTAAAAATCCTGCGAGTTGCCGGTAACTAAATTCTATATCAAGGTCTGTATCATAAGGGCGGGCTGCATGGGGAAAACAATATTCTTTACAAAAAATAACGCTTTGATTTCCTATACTAAAATTATTTTCATCTGCTGCGCTGTTACACTCCGCAAATGTATCATTGATGTATGCGCTGTCTTCCCTTGTATTGTACGTGGTATCCATTTCACGGAGCCAGGCGGCTATTCTTTTTTTTCTTTCTTCCGGCAGTATTTTTTTCAGGCGCCGGATTCCTTCGGGAGTAAACAAACTTGTTGCGGATAATTTACGCCTGTCCGGGTATCAAAATTAACATATAAGGGGTATTGCTCAGAATAGGCACCTGTGCTTTCAACATAAAAAGATAAGGATAAAATCCCGGCGTTATTTACATTTACTTCGTAGTGTATGTCTGAATAACCAGATTGCCCGGTGCTGTTCCTCTCATTATAACGGATATACCTGCTTTGTTCAAAAACAGTATTGCTGTCTGCAAGTGGTTTTTCGTTCTGCAGAATACCAGACTGAAGTAACCTGTTGATTTTGGCTGCTGTGCTTTTATTCGCAGAATGAATTAACGGAAAGGAATAGCTTCCCCAACTGTTTTGAGGATGAAGTTGTAATGAAGTGATTTTTACCTGGGCGGGAGCAATACCCGGAAAAATCAGGATTAAGATGCAAAATAATATTGCCCCGGGCTTCATGCTTCAAAATTATAACCTTATTTCCTTTTCAGGCATCCGGGCTATCACTTTATCTGCAAAGCCGAGCGTAAATTTTTTCACCGCACTCCAGTCTGTATATTCATAATCGTGTGCCGTATCGGTTGACTGGCCTTCCTTTTTGGCGATCATCTTCATGATAAGCCGTTTTAAAAAATCATACTCTGTATATTTTAAAGCGCCCGCAATTTGCGTGGTGGCTAATGGCTGCCAGCCGGTTTGCTCCAGGAAATTGTTGGCAATATTTTGTGCTTCTGCATGTTCTTCTGCCAGGCCGGAAGCAACTGCAAGGCATACGGAAAAAAAGGCGCCGGGTATTTTATTCAATGCAGCAGCATGGGAGTGGATATAATGCCGCACAGCAACATGGTATTTATGGCCATGAATGGAACTGCCTATAAGAATGGCATCATATCCTTCAGGGCCGGGCGCATTGTCCGAGGCATCGGCTATTGTGACATGATGGTCTGCATTGCTCAGCACATTTTGCATAAAGCGGGCAATCTTCCGGGTATGCCCCTCGGTAGTGCCATAAACAACAAGGATTTTCATAATGATTTTTTTTCAAAGAAAATCATCTTATGCCGTGTAATGGGTGACGGGGCTTATCCCCGGTAATGATAATGGTCATTGCCCGTGCATATATACTATCCCTGCTTTTCTTCCGGAGTTAACACCCGCGGTGCCGATTAGCCGGCGCCTCTTACCCACAGTTTCTTTTGGGCTTCTTTGGTTTTCTTTTGGATTGGTTTTGAGTTTCCCGAACAAAAGCAAAAGAAAGGGCGAAGGAATGCAAACGGCGGGTGGAAATAATAAGCCAAAGGTTATTTTATATTTGTCTTTGCCGCAGGGGGTAATAAAAAACATACTGCACTGTGTTTAATTTTTCCTGAAATTTTGTTAACCCGGTTGTTTATTTGAAAATATTATTCTACGTTTAGGCCTGCAATTCCAATATCCTTAGAAAATAAAGCAAGACCCGTGTTATCCGAAGAAGTTTAAGAAGTACCCCGTTCAGGCCGGCAGCAGCAGTTGCCCGATTTAACCCGGCAGTTTTTTTAAACTGTGCCTGGAATCATTACCCTGTTTTCT
>JBEHYP010000011.1:0-49685 GCA_048498115.1 Bacteroidota bacterium
GCTTCCACCCATGATACTGGCTATGCCATCTGATGGACTTTGGGGTGATGGCTCGGCTTATTTGCCGCACAACGGTTTTGATTTTGAAAAATGGATAGTGGAAGATGTACCTGCTGCGGTAAAAAGAGGAATACCTGCTTTTACTGACCAGAGCCTGCGCTTTATCTCAGGCCTTTCCATGGGTGGCTATGGCGCTGTGCGTATTGGTGCAAAGTATGGTAAAAAATTCCGTGCTATATCAGGTCATTCATCGCTAACAGGTATTGAGCAGCTGCCATTTTTTGTAGAAGAAAAATTGAGCAGCTACAGGCAGGCTGATAAAAAAGAGGAAAGCCTGTTTAAAACGATAAAAGAAAATAAGCAAAATCTTCCGCCATTGAGGTTCGATTGTGGTTACAAAGATCCCTTGCTTGATGTGAACCGTTTACTTCATGAACAACTTACCAAGCATAAAATACCACATGTATATGAAGAATTTGAAGGGGAACATAATTGGGCTTACTGGCATGAGAATATACAACGAACATTAATTTTTTTCACAGGCTATTTATAAAATTCTTTTAAATTATAAAAACAAAATCATGAAAGCAGAAAATTATAGCGGCTATATGGGGCTGCCGGAACTGGTGGGGCTGCACACTATGAAAGAAGCAATGAAAAAAGGGTTGACTGTAATTGATAGTGTTAACAGGTTAAAGCGTTATTACTGGGCAGCAAAACGCCTAAGCTTAATTTTCACAAGCCGCATTACTGCTATGCCCGTCTATGAATTAAAAATGGCATTTGGTTTACATGCTCATTACACTGCAGAGCATGTTGAAGCTTTTTTTAACCGGGTGAGGGAAATGAGGCAGCCGCCTTATGGCATGGATAGCACCCCACATCCTTCACTTGATATTTTGCTGGACGAAGTGCAAAGTGCACCAACAACGGAAGAATTGCTGCTTGGCTTGTATGATGTCGTCATTCCTGCTTTTACAAAAGGACTGAAAAAGCACATTGAACAAAATAACAAGTTGTTTGACCACCCTACATTCCGTGTGTGCCGCTTTGCATTGACAGAATTTGAAGAGATTGAGGCATATGGTAAAAAAGCAGTAGAATGTTTTATCACCGGCAAAATCAGGAATGAGCACAAGGAGTGGCTGCAATTATTGCAGGATTTGCTGGATAGTATGGGCGGCCTTGACGGCACATCGCCTGAAAAAAATATCATCCCAAAAAGAAAATATTCAGCAACACCTTATGAATACAAAGGCTATCCTGCAAGAGATGAAAGATTTAAGGATGTTTTTAATATGGGTGTAAATGCAGAAGCATTTTTGTTAAGTCCTGAATATGAGGCGTTGCCCAAAACCATTATGCTTTATTTTAAAAGGATGCGGGAAATAGATGTACCTGAAATGATGTCAAGCATTATTGTTGAAACCCCCGGCAAACCCTGGCTGTATTACAAGGACATGATAAGACAATTATGGGATGAAACAAGGCATGCCATGATGGGAGAAATAGGTTTTACATCGCTTGAGATAGACTGGAAAGAAATTCCCCTGAACAGTACCTGGTCGTACCTGCTAAATACAAAAATGAACGCACAGGAAAGGCATTCTATTCTTTATTATATAGAGCAGGGATTGATGCCTGCCAAAACCGGCAAGCAATACGAATGGGAGGTAGCGGTAAGCACTGCTGATAAATTAACCGAACTGATACAGGATTATGACTGGGCAGATGAAGTGCTGCATGCAAGAATTGGAAGGGACTGGATTGTTCCTGACCTGGGCGGCCAAACAGAAGCAATGGAATTTGGCAATAAATCATGGAGCAAAGCATTGAGCGACTCTTTTGATTCTTTTGAAAAGGATAAGCTCACTGAACATAAAAATTGGTGGCCGGAAATTTATAAACAGGCATGTAAACATTGGGGCATCCAGCCAGATCCCAAAGTGCTAAGTTATGACACAAGCTACAGAGAATCCCGGCCAGATCAGGCGGAATTAGTTGCATAAAAGAAATTGAGAAAGAAAAGTTATAATAATGTGCCTTTATAGAAAATACAGGGTAATAAAAAAGATTTTTGAAACAGGCAATGTTGCCTCGTTTTACCTGCAGCCTGTTGACGGGCTTCCCCTTGAAGAATTTAAGCCTGGCCAGCATTTGCTTTTTAAAGTCAATTTGCCCGGAAATGATATTCCCGTTTTTCGCTATTACAGTTTTTCAGAATCGTTTAATAATAAATACTACCGTGTATCTGTAAAAAAAGAACCGCCTCCAAAAAATTGTTCTTATAAACTTCCCGGCCTTGTTTCAGGCTACTTGTACCATGCTGTTAAAGAAGGCGATTTATTAGAAGCCAGAGGACCGTCAGGCACTTTTTATTTATCGGCTGCCGATTCAAACCCTGTTGTTTTGCTTGCAGGCGGTATTGGCATAACACCGTTGCTTTCGATGGCTAAGTCAATTGCAGCGAATAATCCGGAAAGAAAAGTACACTTCTTATATGGTATTAATAATAGTGCTGAACACGGTTTTGCAAGAGAATTAAACGATTTAAAAAAAGGTTTTCCCGGCCTATCTCTTACTACATTTTATGCGTCCCCGCTAGAAACCGATTCGCAGGGTTCACATTACGATTGCAAAGGTTTTATTGATTTAAGCGTGATACAGGAAGATTTATCCGATGATAAAACGTGTTATTACATCTGTGGGCCTGGCGCAATGATGGATTATATAAAAAGTAAATTAAAAGAGAATGGGATAAGGGAAGATCGAATACATACAGAAAGCTTTACTTCTTCTGCTGATAATACTACTGTTGGTAACGCCGAATCTGTAAATGGTATCACCAATGAAAAAATTAAAATCGTGTTTGAAAAATCCAAAACAACCCTTGAGTGGGACAGCCGTTATAAATCCCTTTTAGAATTTGCAGAAAGTAATAATATCTTTATCAGTTCAGGCTGTTTATTTGGTGACTGCGGCACTTGCCTTACAAAAGTTACAGGAAAAATAAAGTACATTCATCCTACGATGGTAAAGCCAAAAGACGGGGAATGCCTGCCGTGTAGTTGTGTGCCCGAAGAGAGCATTTTGCTTAATGCTTAAAGCAAATATTTTTTGAATGATAAAAATAGTTTTTTCATGCTGCCTGCTTTTGTTTTCAATAATCACAAAGCCTGAATCAGTACAGGTATGTGGCTGTTAACGTCCAGAAATCAATTCCAGATAATACAGCGGTCATATTTGATTGCTGTAGCAGCTTCAGGATAAAAACAACGGACTTCAAAGAAAATTGCTTTGAAGTCCGTTTTAGTAGTCCCGACAGGAATCGAACCTATATCTAAAGTTTAGGAAACTTCTATTCTATCCATTGAACTACGGGACCAGTTGAATTTCGGGTTGCAAAAATAAGGAAGGGCACAATAGCTTCCAAGTTATTCGGCTATTTCTGCCTGGCCTGACGTTTGGGCCTGTACCGGGCGCTCTCAAAAATACTAACAATCGTTAGTTTTTATTATCTTTACAGTTCAAAATTGCATTTCATGGCTGTACAGGATTTTGAAACCATCTTCCAGAGCAAAATTGATAAGGAAATAAAGATTGAGCCTAAGGACTGGATGCCGGACGCTTACCGCAAAACCAATTTGAGGCAGATAAGCCAGCATGCCCACAGCGAAATCGTAGGCATGCTGCCGGAAGGCAACTGGATTACAAGAGCGCCTTCTTTAAAAAGAAAGGCCATTTTACTGGCAAAAGTGCAGGATGAAGCAGGGCATGGCCTGTACCTCTACAGCGCTGCCGAAACGCTGGGCATGGGCCGTGAAGAAATGATCAATGACCTGCACAGCGGTAAAGCAAAATATTCTTCCATTTTTAATTACCCCACCCTTACATGGGCAGATATGGGCGCTATCGGCTGGCTGGTGGACGGTGCCGCCATATTAAACCAGGTAATGCTGTGCCGTACCAGCTATGGGCCTTATGCAAGAGCAATGGTAAGAATTTGCAAAGAAGAAAGCTTTCACCAGCGGCAGGGCTTTGAATCGCTGCTGGTGTTGTCAAGAGGAACGGATGAACAAAAAGCCATGTGCCAGGATGCCATCAACAGGTGGTGGTGGCCTTCTTTAATGATGTTTGGCCCCCGTGACAGCGAAAGCACCAACAGCGACCAGAGCATGAAATGGAAAATAAAAAGAAAAACGAATGATGAACTGCGCCAGCAATTTGTAGATATGTGTGCAGAACAGGTAAAAACATTAGGCATGGCTTTGCCCGACCCTGATTTGAAATGGAACGAACAAAGAAAACATTATGATTTTGGCGAAATAGACTGGGAAGAGTTCTGGAACGTGGTAAAAGGCAATGGACCCTGCAATAAACAAAGATTGGATGCAAGGCGTAAAGCATGGGAAGAGGGTGAATGGGTAAGGGAAGCGGCAGCAGCGTATGCAGGAAAACGGGCAATAAAACAAGATAAAGCAGCATAAAATTATAGTTATGAACTTCATCAGAAAATTTTATTACGGAGATATTCCTGAAGATAAATCAGGAGGCAATATTTCCGGAAAGCCTTCCGGGCATGACTGGCCGTTATGGGAAATATTTATCCGGAGCAAGCAAGGTTTAGACCATAAACACGTGGGCAGCCTTCATGCCGCCGATGCGCAAATGGCAATTGAAAATGCAAGGGATGTTTATACAAGAAGAATGGAAGGCGTAAGCATTTGGGTGGTGGAAAGCAAATATATCACAGCATCTAATCCTGAAGAGGCAGGAGAATTGTACGAGCCTGCAGCTGATAAAGTGTATCGCCACCCGACATTTTATAATTTACCGGACGAAGTGAACCACATGTGATTAATGGATAATTTTTTAATTGATAATTGATAATGGCAGTTCAGCAGCAGATAGATTTTATTTTAAGTTTGGCAGACAGCACATTGATCCTTTCTCAAAGAAACAGTGAATGGTGCGGGCACGGCCCCATTTTAGAACAGGATATTGCCATTACCAATATTTCATTAGACTTATTAGGGCAGGCAAGAAATTTTTACCGATATGCCGCAGAATTAATTGGCAATACTGATGAAGACAGGCTTGCATACCTGAGAAAAGAAAGGGAGTTTAAAAACCTTTTGCTGGCAGAGCAACTTAACGGCGACTGGGCACAAACTGTTTTACGGCAGTATTTATTCAGCCAGTTTCAGTATTTGTTATTTCAGGAGCTGCAAAGCAGCAAAGATGAACAGATAGTTGCTATCGTTACAAAAGCACTGAAAGAAATTGCGTACCATGTACGCTGGAGCAGTGAGTGGGTGATCCGCCTCGGGGACGGAACAGCAGAAAGCCACCGCCGTATGAACAATGCTATTGAAGAACTCTGGCGCTATACAGGCGAAATGTTCATGCCGGCAGAATACGAAAAAATAACAGGGATTGATTTTAATTTTTTGAAAGAAGAATGGAATAAAAAAGTAAGCGCCGTTTTTGACGAAGCCACTTTAACCATTCCCGAAAAAATATTTATGCAAAGCGGCGGCAAAGAAGGAAAACATACGGAACAGCTTGGCTATATCCTTGCAGAACTGCAATATATGCAGAGAGCTTATCCCAACAGCAAATGGTGACGGCAACAACCATAGAAGAAAAAGCTATTTGGAAAATACTGGAAACAGTTCCCGACCCGGAAGTACCGGTATTGTCCGTTACCGATCTTGGCATTATAAGGGAAGTGAAAATGAACGATGCTGCCATTGAAATTGTCATTACACCTACTTATACCGGCTGCCCCGCCATGGACATGATAGCCATGAACATCAGGCTGGCGCTGCTTGAACAGGGATATAAAAACGTAATAATAACTTCCGTACTCTCCCCTGCATGGACAACGGACTGGATGAGTGAAGCAGGAAAACAAAAGTTAAAAGAATACGGTATTGCCCCGCCCCATCCAAAACAGCAGGTTTGCAATACGGCTTTGTTTGCAGAAGAAGCGGTTCAGTGCCCGCACTGCAATTCATGGCATACACACCGGGTAAGTGAGTTTGGCAGCACTGCCTGCAAAGCTTTGTACCAATGTGATGATTGCAAAGAGCCTTTTGATTATTTTAAGTGCCACTGATAGGTTAGCCACGAATAGCACGAATGGACACAAATTGGTTTAGCCACAGACCCGATAGCTATCGGGTTCACAGGTGGACACAGATAATTTTGATGAAGAATACACACAGATAAAGAAACATTCGTGAAGATTTGTGAAATTCGTGGCTTATAAAAATATTGCTATGCCTTCTATTCTTTTTGAAATCAAACACAATATTGCTTTCATCACGTTAAACCGCCCTGAAAAGTTCAATTCCTTTAACAGGGAAATGGCATTGCTGCTGCAGGCAAAGCTGGATGAATGTGCTTCGCTTCACGAAGTAAGGTGTGTGTACATCACCGGTGCAGGCAGGGCATTTTGTGCAGGGCAGGATATTGGCGAACTGGTGGGCGAAGATAAGATAGAGATCAAACAAATTTTATCAGAGCATTACAACCCCATTGTAAAAAGGATACGCAATATTGCCAGGCCCGTGATAGCTGCAGTGAACGGTGTGGCCGCAGGCGCCGGCGCCAATATTGCCTTATGCTGCGATATTGTGGTGGCTTCGGAGGCAGCGGCATTCATACAGGCATTCAGTAAAATTGGTTTGATACCTGACAGCGGCGGCACTTTTACTTTACCAAGATTAATTGGCTGGCAAAAAGCAAGCGCCCTGATGATGACAGGAGATAAAATACCGGCTGCAGAAGCAGAAAAAACAGGAATGGTTTATAAAGTATTTGCTGCTGATGTATTTGAAGAAGAAGCAAAAAAAATTGCCACCAACCTGGCAGCGCTGCCTACTAAAGCACTGGCTTTTACCAAACATGCCCTTAACCGTTCTTTTGCCAACAGCTGGGAAGAACAATTGCTGCTGGAAGATGAATACCAGCAAAAAGCGGCATTGACTTATGATTATAATGAAGGCATAAAAGCATTTTTGGAGAAGAGAAATGCGGAGTTCAAGGGGGAGTGAAGCGAAGGATAGAACACGGATGAAACGGGTTGATGGGATTAGACGGGTTTATTCGGGTAAGAAATTATTTTGTAAATATTTTACATCTTTAACAGGTACAATCCCCTCTCAATAGCCGCCATGATGTATACCGCACAAGGGAGTGACACAACGATGCTGCCACAGGAACCAATGCAATAACAAAAAACCTCATTCTTGCCTATTCGTGAAATTCGTGGCAAACATATTTTTTCCTTTTCTTTGCACATGGCAATCAACAATAAGATCATCATCATTACGGCGCCGTCCGGGGCCGGTAAAACTTCCATTACAAAGCATTTGATGCAGCAGTTTCCGCAGCTGGCATTTTCTGTGTCAGCAGCTACGAGGCAGGCAAGGGGAAATGAGAAGAATGGTGTGGATTATTATTTTATAAGCGCTGATGATTTTAAACAAAAAATACAGCAGAACGAATTTGTGGAATGGGAAATGGTGTACGAAGGAAAATATTACGGCACATTAAAAGCAGAGCTGGAAAGAATATGGAACAACGAACAGGTGCCGATACTGGACATTGATGTAAAAGGCGCTATTCATGTAAAACAGCAATACCCCGGCTCATCGCTCACCATTTTTATTGAACCGCCTTCGGTAGAAGAGCTGAAAAAAAGATTGCAGGGCCGTGGTACCGAAACTGCAGAATCGCTGGCAGCAAGGGTAAATAAAGCTGCGTATGAAATTTCTTTTAAAGACCAGTTTGATAAACAGATCATCAACGATGACCTTGAAAAAGCCCGTGCAAAAGCCGCGGTAATTGTGAAGGAATTTCTGGACAAATAATTACAGGCAAAGCATTAAAGAAAAACTGCATTGCTTATTTTTACAATATGGAGTGGATAACCTCTTTGACGGCAATATTGATATCACTGTTGTTTGTGGCCTTTTTTGCAGGCATAGACGCCGCTTTTGTGTCCGGCAACAAATTGTCTATTGAATTAAGAAGGAAACAGGGAACACTGGGGGGTAAAATATGGGGTGGCTACGCCGACAAGCCGGCACAGTTCATCGGCACCATGCTGATTTGCTACAATGTTTTCCTGGTGATATACGGCTTGTCGCTGAGCTTTATCATTAAACCTTTTTGGGAACTGCCGTTCTGGAAAAGGTTCAATACCGAGAACCCTTACCTGCGCCTGGTGGTGGAAACCATTTTATCTACTACTGTCCTCCTGCTCTTTGAATTTGCTTTCAGGGCTTTTTTCAAATCGAAAAACGATGCGGTGCTGGGAAGCAGCTTTGTGGGAGTGATCGTACGTTTTTTTTATAACCTGTTTGTGAATATTGCCGGCCTGTTTGTAGCCATTGCAGAGTGGATACTCCGCTATATTTTTAATGTAAAGCTGAATGATAAAAAAGAGGCTTTTACCAAAATAGATCTTGAACATTTTGTAAACCAGGGCAAGCACCACGATGAAGAAGCAACAGCAGAGATCAATAAAGAATTGTTTGAAAATGCTTTATCGCTGAGTGAAACAAAGGTGAGGGAATGCTTTGTGCCGAGAAGGGAAATAGAGGCGCTTAATATTAATACCGGCATTGCAGAACTGAAGAATAAGTTCATCAGCACACAACTGAGCAAGATTGTTATTTACGAAGAGAATATAGATAACATTCTCGGCTATGTGCACCAGCTCGATTTTTTTAAAAACCCGCAGGACATCCGCTCCATCCTGCTGCCTATTCCAGTAATACCGGAAAGCATGAGTGCCACAGACCTGATGAACAAATTCAGCAAGGAAAGAAAAAGCATTGCCTGGGTGGTGGACGAGTTTGGCGGCACCGCCGGCATTGTAACCATGGAAGATTTGTTAGAAGAAATTTTTGGGGAAATAAGGGATGAGTATGATACGGAAGAGCTGATAGAGAAACAAATTTCGGCCAATGAATTTATTTTTAGCGGAAGGCTTGAGCTGGACTATATTACTGAAAAATACGACCTTGATTTTCCTGACAGCGAAGGCACCGAAACACTCAGCGGTTTTATTATTCAAAACAGGGATGAGATACCCAAACAAAAAGAAACCTTCATCACCGGGGATTACCAGTTTGATATTTTGAATGTGGGCGATACAAGAATTGAGACGGTAAAGCTGAAGGTGCTGAAATAAGTAAAGGTTTAAAACGTTCCAAACGGTTAAGTCGTTTCATTACCCTGCTATCTTATCTATCTCTTTTGCCAGCTTTCTGTCTTTATCGGTAACGATATCCCCGGCGTCATGGGTGCTCAGCCATATCTCCACTTTGCTATACACATTTGTCCATAGCGGATGGTGGTTGGCTTTTTCGGCGGCAATAGCTACTCTTGTCATAAAAGCAAATGCCTCTGAAAAATCATTGAATTCAAATTTCCGGTAAAGGCTGTTGTTGTGTTCTTTCCACATACTGTTTAATTGATAATTGGTTAGTTAATAATTGATAATGTTTTCGTTTCTGATAATTTAAGCATTATCAATTATCCATTAAAAAATCAAATGCTGCTTGTTCCTTATTTTTTCAATAGCCATTTCTGTTACCAGTTGCACACCCGGAAGCGCCCTGATGGACCGCGTAAGGCCCTGCAGCTCTTCACCGGCAACAAACTCACCTTTCAGCAGCCATAAGAAGTCAAGGTGCTTGAATTCGGGCAGCAGGTATTCGCCGTCAAACTGGTTATTATATAAATAATGCATCAAGGAAGTGGACGGCACATTATATTCGTAAATAGAAAAAAAATAATGACGGCCTTTTTTGGAGAGCTGTATCTCAAAGTCGTGGTTAATGCGGAAATCAAAACCCAGCACCTGGTTCAAATGCCATCCAAGCTGGTAAATTTTTACCGGCGCCACTATGCCGAGCAGGATTGTACCTTCAAAAAAATCCTGCGCTATTGCCTCGTTGTCTATTTTGAGCTTCATGTCAGAGTAACCCACTGCCTTTCAAGATCAATTCTAATTCTCTCTTTGTAATAGTTTCTTTTTCAGACTTGTCATAGATTGAAACTAAATATATGCGGTTGTTTACAAATTTAATGCAAGCTATTACTCTGGCACCACCGGATTTTCCTGTTCGTTTTGATGCAATCCTCATTCGTTTTTTATAACAATTGTGCCCAAGCGAATCTCCGGCAAACGGGTCATTCTGCACTTCTGTAAGAAATTTCTCATAGTCATTAGGAATAGAAGGGTATTTTTTTGCAAGCTGCAAAATTTCTTTTTCAAATTGTGGAAGTGCAATAATATCAAGGGCGGGCATTGCGCAATTTCTTTAACAGGTCTGATGCAGGTTTTGCTTTCAATTTACCTTCCTCTACTTGCTTAAGTTCTTTAAACCCTTTTACCAAAGCCCGCTTGCGCTCTTGTGTCATTGCTGAAACTGGCTTTTGATCTTCAATTTCAAGAAAACTAAAAGAACTCAGTAACTCTTTAGTAAAAGCTGCTTTGTGTTTATTTTTTATTTTTACAATAAGCGTTTCCATAGCTTAAAATTACAATTTTAAAATACAACATCAAAACTCAATTCTTCTTTTCCCCTTTTTAATTTCACCCTGGTAGCATCACCTTTATTGAATTTAGACAGCGCTTCCATATAGGTTTGTACATCAGTGAATGAATAAGCGCCTAGCTGGAACAACACATCCCCGGCTTTGATGCCCACTCTTTGCGCTGTTTTTCCTTCACTTACGCCATCTACCCTTACACCACCGCCACTGAAAGTATAGTCCGGCATAATGCCCAGCGTAACTTTAAATTTTGCCATGCCCATTTGCATCTCCCTTGTTTTGGTAAAAGCCAATTTGCCTGCCTTGTTATTCATTTCAATCACATGGCAGATATATTTCAATATGAACAATTCGCCTGCATAGTTTATTTTATCTGCATCATCCGAAGGCTTATGGTAATCGCTGTGCAGGCCGGTAAAGAAAAACAATACCGGTATATCTTTCCTGTAAAAAGAAGTATGGTCGCTGGGGCCTGCGCCGCTGCTGTCGAATTTAATGGTAAAGAATTTATCTGTTGCTGTAATTTCCTTTCCCCATGCAGGCGAAGTACCATAGCCGCCAACCGTTAATGCGTGGGAGCTATCATTCAGCCTGCCGATCATGTCCATATTCACCATGTAATTGACAGTGGCAATATCAATGGTGGGATGCTCTGTAAAATATTTCGAGCCAAACAGGCCCAGCTCTTCCCCCGAAAAAGCAATGAACAGGTAATTATTGTTTTTGAATTTTGATGCTTTCAGCATTTTGCTTATCTCAATCAGCCCGGCTGTGCCGCTTGCATTATCGTCTGCGCCGTTGTGTATTTGTTTATCGCTGCCGGTGTACAATGAGTTATGATCTTCATTATAACCCAAATGGTCATAATGGGCACCGATAATAATGGTTGATGCGGCATTGTTGTCAATATAGCCGATTACATTATGCCCCTCCCTTTTTCTTTCTTCAATTTGTATATCCAGTTTTACATCAAGCGTAGCTGTTTCATCATCCAGGTATTTTTTTCTTGCATCATTTGTAATATAAATCACAGGAATAGCTGCTTCGCCAGGTTTTGCCTTAGGCTCAAATTTCAGGTTGTCTTCTATGCCGGATGAATTGTAAATAAACAAAGCCGCAGCGCCTTTTTCTTTTATTTTACCTGCTTTTGTTTTAATGGCATGCTCCAGGTCAAAATGCGGATTGTCCGCATGGGCTTCCAGCCATTCTTTTATATCAAAAAACCAGGGCGTTCCGCTTTCCTGCAAAGCAACTGCAGCGCTGCCTTTTAATGAGCCATCCGGGCAATAGCTCAACGGAAAAAAATCTTTCATTGCTTCCAGCCTGTTTCCATTGATGATAAGATAAGAGGCATCGCTGAGCGCCCTGCCGTCATTAATTTCAAATGCCTGTAAAAAGCCGCTGTTATCGCCTTTTGGCAATAACCCGGTTTTCGCAAATTCATTACTGATATAATCGCTGGCCAGCTTTTCGCCATTGCTGCCGGCGCGCCTGCCTTCCAGTTTATCATCTGCCAGGTAACCTACATGTGCCTGCAGGTTGCCAATAATAAGCTTATCGCTTTTTTTAAGCTTCTGGGCATGAATGAACTGGAATGTAAAAAGTATAAATAAGATACAAATAAACCGTTTCATATAATGCATTGTTGAAGAAAACCAAAGGTAATAAATGAACAACGAATGGGTGGTTACGAATTAAGAAGGATGAATTACGAATGAAGGATATTGTCAGCATTATCCTACATTCGCTGTCCTGCATCCTTTGCCGGCAGGTAAGGTTCAACAATTCGTTGTTTCAAATATTGCCGGCTAAAATTGCAGGAAAATACATGACAAATTTCATTCCTATATTTCCATTAGGCATCGTGGTATACCCTGGTGAAGACCTGAACCTGCACATTTTTGAGCCACGCTATAAAGAACTGGTAAAAGACTGCAAAGAAAACGGCAAATTGTTTGGCATACCCACCGTTATCAACGATAAGGTAAACGAAATGGGCACGCTGATGCAACTGACCGAGATAACAACAGTGTATGATAACGGGGAAATGGATATCAAAACAAAAGGCATTAAGGTATTCAGGATACTGGAAGTGATAAAAACAGTACCTGATAAATTATACAGCGGCGCTATTGTAAATTATCCCGACAATGAAGAGCAGGGCAACAGGCTGCTGATGACGAAAGTGCTTACCGCCATAAGGGAGCTGCATAATATTTTAAAAATAACAAAGACATTTAAAAAGCCGGATGATGAATTGTGGAGCTATGATGTGGCGCATGCTGCAGGCCTTTCATTGGAAGAAGAGTACGAACTGCTGCAATTGATGCATGAGCTGCAGAGAGAAGAATATTTAAAGCAGCATATCGTAAAGGTATTGCCCGTAGTATCTGAAATGGAAGCGCTGAAAAAAAGAATACAGCTGAACGGGCATTTTAAAAATTTAAGCGGATTTGATATTTAAGTTTAAAAAGTTTAAGGTCTAATAGTTTAAAGTTGTCTACCAACCTTACACCTTAAACCTTAAACCTTAAACCTTTTTTACATGACAACACTCTGCCTCGATTTTGGCAACACCCGTTTAAAAGCAGCTGTTTTTAACGGCGATAATTTGGTGGATGAAGCCATATTGCCGGATGACAGCGCTGCATCCATACGGTCATTGCTGAATATATATAAACCGGAACGCTCTATCCTTGCTTCAGTAATAGATCACAATGCAGCAGTGGAACGGGAGCTTATCAACGCTACCGCCTTTCATAAACTTTCGCACCACAGCAAATTAAATTTTACCAGCGCCGTAGGCAAGCCACAAACCATCGGCGCCGACAGGCTGGCACTAGCTGCTGCAGCCGTACATTTTTACCCGGGAAAAAATAACCTGGTGATTGGATTGGGCAGCTGCATCACGTATAATTTCATTAACCAGCAGCACCAGTTTTTAGGCGGTGCCATTTCTCCCGGTATGGAAATGAGGTTTAAAAGCATGCACGATCATACCGCCAAGCTGCCGCTGGCCCAAAAAGATTTCAATTTTCCTGTAACCGGCTATGATACCATCACCAATTTGCAAAGCGGTGTTCTGGCAGGCATTTCCTTTGAAATCGGCGGCTACATTGAGTTTTACGAAAACAGGTATGGCAACTTTAACGTGGTTTTAACCGGGGGGGATGCAGGCTATTTTGCCCGTCACCTTAAAAAGAAGATATTTGCAGACCCAAAATTTTTATTCAAAGGACTTTATGCTATCAGCGAAGTTAACAACTGCTAAAATGATGATGAGATTTACCGGATCAATCCTGTTGTTTTTTATATACACATCCGTTGCCGCCCAGGAAAATTCTCCTTATTCCCGTTATGGACTGGGCAATATTGTGCCTTCCCAAAATATTGTTTCAAGGGGCATGGGTGGCATCTCCGCAGGGTTTTATGATGAGCAAAGCATCAATTTTGTAAACCCTGCCAGCTATGGTAATTTCAGCTATATCGATCCCGCCATTTTGCAGCAAAGCTCTTCTATTTCAAGAAAGACCATTTTTGATTTCGGGTTTGAAATTGACAACCGCAGGCTGAAACAAACCACGCCGCCGGATAAGTATTCGGCTACCAACCTTATCATTTCCTACATGCAGTTAGGCTTGCCCATCAAGCTTAAAAAAGCAAATAAAAAAGGAATTTTCCTCGGTGCAAATTTTGGCCTTCGCCCCCTGACAAGGATCAATTACAAAATTATTTCGTTCCAGCGGAAAGAAGGCATTGACAGTATTGGCACTATCAATGAAGGCTCCGGCGGGATGTATGAAGCGCAGGCGGCCATTGGCTTGCGAATTAAGAATTTTAATATCGGCGTTAACAGCGGCTACCGCTTTGGCAATAAAGATTACAGCACCCAGCTCACTTTTTTAAACGATACGGTTACCTACCAGCAATCCAATTCATCTAATAAAACCAATTTCGGCGGCGTGTTTTTTACGGTAGGCACTATGTACGAACAAAAGTTCACCCGGAAGGAAAATAATATAACCAAAAACGCTTTCCTGCGGCTGGGCGGCTATGCTTCGCTGGAACAAAAAATGAACGGCACCAATGAAATACTGAGGGAAACAATCGCTTTTGATGCAGATGGCGGTATGAACAGGGTTGACAGCGTGTACAGCAGCACTAAAAAAGGCACTGTGCAATACCCCCTCAGCTGGGGCGCAGGCTTCAGCTACCAGGGTTTTGACAGCCACTGGAAGTTTGGCGCCGATTATGAACAAACCAACTGGAAGGATTATCGCTTTTTTGATTCAGCAGACCTTGTACGCAATACATGGAAAATCCGCGGCGGCGCTGAATATTTTCCTGCTACCTGGGGAAGAACACCTGTTAAAAAATATTTCAGCTTTATAAAATACCGGGCAGGGTTTTATTACGGCCCCGATTATATCAACCTCGGCACCAATATGACCGAGTATGGTTTTAGCATCGGCGCTGGAATACCTTTAAAGCTAAGAACAGGGTATTATGAAACACAGGCATCTTATCTGAATACCAGCATAGAGTTTGGCAGCCGCGGCAATAAAAACGCCAACCTCCGTGAAAATTTCTTCCGCATCAGTTTCGGGCTGTCGCTGAGCGATTTGTGGTTCAACAGGAATAAATACTATTAATTGATTGATGTTGTCAATGCAAAAGCATATTACTATACCTGCAGCCTTTTTTTGGGGCTGCTTTTTTTTGTGCAGCTGCGAAAACGACAGGAATGCGGTAAGGCAGATCAATTCCAATGAGCTGGGAAAGGATGTCGCCAAAAATGTAACAATCCGTTATTCGCTGGGTACCAAAAAGAAAGCCGTACTAACAGCACCGCTTATGTACAGGGTGCAGGACACTGTTTCTTATATTGAATTTCCCAACACACTGCACGTGGATTTTTATAATGAAGCGGGCGACAGCATCGAAAGCAGGCTGGATGCCCATTATGCCAAATACCGGGATGCGCAAAGCATTATTTTTTTAAAAGACAGCGTGAGGGTGATAAATGTATTGGGTGATACTTCGTACAGCAAGGACTTATATTGGGACAGGAACAGGACAGGCAATGAATTTTACACAAATGATTCTGTACGCATAAGAAGAAAGATGCAGATTATTGACGGCATAGGTATGGATGCAAGGCAGGATTTTAAAGAATGGCATATTATTCACCCGATAGGTTTTGTAAAAGTGCCTGCATCTGAATTCCCGGATTAAAAATTTAACGCAATAACAATATGATACCCCCGGCTGTGATTGTAATTTCACTTTGAAGAATATGGTAAAACTATACGGCCTGCCCTATTGCGACAGCACAAAGGCAGCAATCAATTGGTTTGAAAAAAAAGGGATAACCACTTCTCTTCACGATTATAAGACGGCAGACATCACGGCCGGTAAGCTGCAGGAATGGTGTAAAGCAGCGGGCTGGGAAAAGCTGCTGAATAAGCGAAGCACTACCTGGAGAAGTTTATCAAAAGAAGCACAGGATGCCGTTACAAATGAAGCCTCCGCCATTGAAGCCATGCTGAAAAACAGCAGCCTTATCAAGCGGCCGGTGATTGAATCCGGAAAAGATCTGCTGGTAGGCTTTGACGAAAAAAAATTAAGTGATATTTTTAAATAAAATTTCTCATTACACCCGGCTGTAAGCGGCAGGGTTCAAACTAAACATTATGAAACGCAACGCAACTGCCGTTTGGAACGGCTCCGGAAAAGAAGGCTCAGGCAACCTTACCACGCAAAGCACCACGCTGAACAAAACACAATATTCCTTCAATTCACGTTTTGCAGAAGGTGTGGGCACCAATCCCGAAGAACTGGTGGCGGCAGCACATGCAGGCTGCTTCAGCATGAAGCTGAGCTTTGTACTGGGCGCAGCAGGTTTTACTGCCGATGAGATACAAACAAAATGCGAGATTACATTGGATCCTGCACAGGGTGCTGTCACAGAATCTCATCTGACTGTTACTGCAAAAATACCAGGCATCAGCAAAGAACAATTTGACGCTGCCGTGGCCGATGCAAAGGCCAATTGCCCCATTTCAAAATTGCTGAACACGAATATTACACATGAGGCAACACTGGCATAATTAAGTATTAACGCGTTGCATTTAGTGAATTAATTATAAAAAAGAAACCGAAGGAATGGTATTTTTTAATATCATTCCTTTTGGATTTTACAAGTGCTAGTATTTTCTTTTCGGATTCAAAGAAGTATGAAATACGGAAACGACCCGTATAGATCTCTGTTTTTTGTTTATCCTGTAAATAATTAGAAAAGGGAAAACAGGAACCGGCGTTTCTTTGTAAAATTTGTACCGGGTGGGGTATCTTTCGGGATTTTGTTCTATTAACACAATACGGTGGGAAACTTCATTTACAAAACGATCCCCAAGTCCTTGCTGCCTTTCTTCATACCATTCCCATGACTGTGCGATTTCTTTTTGCGCCCTCGATGAAAGAATGGCGGAGAAAGAAAGTTTACCTGCCATATTTTTTAGTGCGGAGTTTATTTATGCTTTGTTGCAACTGAGGGAGTGTAAATCCTTTGTCAGCGCCACTTTTCAATGCGTAATAGCGGTTATCAAGTTCTTTTACGAATTGTTTGTCTTTCCACCATTCCGCTTCCTGCTCAATTTCATTTTCCAGCAAATTATAAATTGCATGGAGTTTTTTATCATCCGCCACACGGATGTAATCATAAAGTTTATGCCGTATAGCAGCCCCGGAATTGCTCATATCCAAATTTAATATAAAAGATTGAATTGTTACTGCAGGGGGAAATTATTTTATTGTGGTGTATAGCCCTTTTCCTAATGGGCATCGCCCATGCTTATCTTTTGACCCTTATTGCCTTTTACCATTAATACAAACGGAACGCAAATGAGGAATAAAACAGACAGGTAGAAAAATACATCCATGTATGAAAGTACAGCCGCCTGCCTTGTTACCGCTCCTTCCAGCGCAGCATAGGCTGCTTTCAGCGCATCGCCTGCGCTTTTTCCTTTGGCAATAAAACTATGCTGCATGCCCTGTATACGTTGCTGCACGGCAGGGCTGTTTACATCTAATTTGCTTACCAGGTCATTCCGGTGCACCTGGTTTTGCCTCGACATGAAAGTGGTGATCAAAGCAATACCAAATGAACCACCCAATTGCCTCATCATGCCCGTAAAAGCAGCCCCCTGCCCTATTTGCTGCCCTTTAAGCCTCGAAAGGGAAAGTGCCGTAACCGGGATAAAAAGCATACCCATGCCGATACCCCTTATAATAAGCATCCAGAAGAAGTTTTCCGAAGCCGTGTCAGGTGTTAAAATAAAATAACCCCATAAAGTGAAAACAGAGAACAATATCATACCCCCCGCCACCAGGTATTGCTGCGGCACGCCCTTTTGCAATAAGTTACCGATTACCGGCATCATCACAGCAGTGGTCAGAGCGGCAGGCACCATCAGCATACCGGCCTGCTGTGCTGTCCACCCCAAGATAGACTGAACATACAGAGGTATGATGAACGTGGAACCGTACAATCCAAAACCCATAATAAAAGAAAGAATGGTGCCTACTCTTAAATTGGAATTTTTCAATACTCTTAGCTCAACAATCGGGTTGCGGAAAGAAAGCTCACGCCACAAAAAAAAGTAAAACCCGAAAAAAGCGGCAATAGCCAGTATAATGATTGCAGAACTGTTGAACCAGTCATCGTCCTGCCCTTTTTCCAAAACATACTGGAGCGCCCCTACCGTTACTGCCAGCAGGCCAATACCCAGCCAGTCAATATCGCTGCCGGAGCTTTTTGTGCCGTATTTAGGGCTGCGTACATACTGCAGCGTTAGTAAGGTAGCTATAACCCCGATAGGTATGTTGATGTAAAAAATATAAGGCCATGAAGCATGGTCAACAATATAACCGCCCAGTGGAGGGCCAAGCGTAGGGCCGATAATAACACCCATGCCATAAATGGCCTGCGCCATGCTCCTTTTTTCGATAGGGTAACTTTCTGTAATGATGGTTTGTGAGGTTACCAGCAATGCGCCGCCGCCAATGCCCTGCAAAAAGCGAAATGCCACCAGCTCCCAGATGCCGGTAGCATTACCACATAAAAAAGAGCAAATAGTAAACAGCACTATGGAAGCTGCAAAGTAATTTCTTCTCCCAAATTGTACGGAAAGCCAGCTCGTCATCGGCACAATGATCACATTGCCGATGGCATACGCCGTAACCACCCATCCCACTTCTGTCAATGTAGCGCCCAGTGTTCCCCTCATATCATTCAATGCCACGTTTACAATAGTGGTATCAACTATTTCCAGCAAAGCGCACAGGATGGCTGTGATGGTGATAATTACCCGCCTGCTACCGTATTCTATTAATGAATCTGCCTGCATAAATTTTTTCTTATTTTTTGTACCGGCGGCACCGCATTAGCCAGCATCGGGACGCCGTACTTCTGTACAATATTCTTATCCGTCTTTTTTATAAATGCACATCTACCGTCACGTTCATTCCCGGCCTCAGCTGGCTTACCAGCGAATCTTCCGACCTGTTAAATTCAATTTTCACCGGCAGGCGCTGCACCACTTTTACAAAGTTGCCGCTGGCATTATCGGGCGGCAGCAACGCAAACCTTGAACCTGTCGCAGGAGAAAACGAAGTAAGCGTTGCCTCAAAAGGATGGCCGGGATATGCATCTGCATGCACGGTAACTTTTTGTCCCACCTTCATTTTTTCAAATTGTGTTTCTTTAAAATTGGCTACTACCCACACATCATTGCTCAATACAATGCTGAATACAGACTGGCCCGGTTGTACAAACTGCCCTTCCTGCAAATTCACTTTTGATATCATACCGCTTTCCTGTGCAGTTATTACGGCATATGAAAGGTTTAGTTTTGATTCGGCCAGCTCCGCTTCTTTTTGTTTAATGGTGGCATTGGCCACATCAATTTGCGAAGCTGTTGCGGTGCTTTGCGATGTTACGGCGCTCGTCTGCCTTGCTACCTGGTTCTTTTGTGCAACTAAAATTTGCAGCTGTTTTTCTGCCGTTTGCTTGGCAGCCAGCCCCTGCTCGTATTGCTGCTGGGTAATAGAATGGTCTTTTATAAGATTTGAATAACGTTCATAATCCTGCGTTGTCCTCCACACATTTACTTTGGCTGCTTCTATCTGTGCATCAGCTGTAGAAATACCTGCCTGTGTAGTGGAAATATTTGCCCTCGATGCATTGGTATTGGCATTGGCCACACCCAAGTTTGTTTTGGCGGTTGCCAGGGCTGCTTGCGATTGCAATACTTTTAAGGCAAGGTCCCTGTCGTCCAGTACCACCAGCGTATCGCCTTTGTGCACATACTGGTTGTCTTTTACCCTTACTTCTTTTACGTAACCGGCCACTCTTGGTATCACCGGTGTGATGTTGGCTTCCACCTGCGCATCATCTGTTTCTTCATGGTGCTGGGCATGAATGTACTTGGTGATGCCAAACCATCCGCCTGCTATAACAAGCAAGGCCAAAACAATGACAAACGTTTTGTTGTTCTTTTTTTTAGGTGCTGTTGTTTGATTCTGTTCCATAATATCTTTATTCTTTGTTGCAGAATTAGTTTTTAATAATTAATTGTTCCTGTTACCTGTAATAATTTATTGTATGCTAAAAATGAATCCGCCTGTGCATTGGTTACGCCCAGTTTGCTTTGCAGCAACGCCACATCTGCATCCAGCAATTCCTGCGTTGTGGCCAGCGCATTGTCATATTTGTTTTTGGTGATGCGGTAATTTTCAGTTGCCTGCTCTACGGATTTTTGATACACTTCTATTTTTTTCCCGCTCAGCAAATATGCCTGGTAAGCCCTGTTAACTTCCAGCTTCACATTATCATTCAGCATTTCTTCTCCCAGTTTTATCTCCTGTGTTTTTAATTGCGCCTGCTGAATTTTTGTTTTATTTTTCCAGAGCGAAGCAATATCATATTTAACACCTATACCGATATTGATTGCATTGGTAACACTTAAAAATTTCGGGATGTCGGCAGCCACATAACCGCCGGTAAAAGCAAGCGAAGGATAATAAGCACCCTTTGCAGATTTAACACCCAGCTCAGCAGCCTTTTCCCTGTATGAAAGGGCACTGATGTCTTTACGGTTTTTCAAAGCATCCTGCTCATATTCATCAAATGTTTTGATGGAAGCAGGCAGTGCCAGGCCACTTTTGTCAGGTACCAGTTCAGTTCCTTCAGGCAGGCCCATCATCAAATCCATATTCACGCTTGCCAGTTTGTAATTGGTTTGTGCATCCAATAAAGCCAGCTCCACATTGGAGGATTGTAATTCTGCTTTCATCAAGTCATTTCTTGCCAGCAGCCCGTTCTTTTCCATGCTGGTAAAATCTTTTACCCTCTGCTGTGCCTGCTGCAAATTTTCCTGCATTAAACCAATTGCTGTATATGCCTTATATAAATTAATGCAGGCATTTACAGTATTTAATATTATTTGCTCCCGGTCGTTATCTGCATCCAGCTTCGTTGCCTGTTCTAAGTACTTAGCTGATTCAATGCCATACTTAAGCCTGCCGCCACTGTATAAGGGCACCGATACGCTGGCCATGCCGTAAACCACCTGGTTTACATTAGGCCCTCCGCCTGCAGAATCACCGCCTGTCTTCATGGTAATATTGGGTTGCACAGGCAGGTACATATAAGCGCCGCTTACGCTTGCCTCAGGCAATTTTTTTTCATAGGCTTCTTTAATGGCAGCCGAAGCTTCTTCAATTTTTACTTTATTTGCTTTCAGCGTTTTGTTATAGGCCAGTGTAAGGTCAATGGCCTCTTTTAATGTAATGGTCCTGCTTTGCTGTGCATGCAACGATTGCAGTGCAAGCAGGCCTGCGATAATAAATACCAGTTTATACTTCATGAGTCAATACTGCTTTAAAGATGAATTTTAGATGTACGCTTAATTTTTTTCTTATCAGTTTTTGAAATTGTTCATCGGGCATGGATTGCAGGTTGTTGAGCTCCCTGTAAAAATGCTGCGTGGTCACCATATGGTTAACAGTGCCAATAAGTGTTGCCATCAGCAAAGGGATATCAACGCTTTTATTGAACAACCCGGCCTTCTGACCTTCATGTATCAATTGTTTTACCAATTCCTGGTTGCGTTTTTTAAAATGCTGGATAATATCGGAAGTAATGGTTTTGTGGTTGGCTACCTGCTCCCTCACCATTATCTTATGAAAGCATTGCTGGCTGTTGAATTTCTCCACGTAATAATCTATCATCATATTCACCTTTTCAAGCGGCTGCAGTTCTTTATTCTGCAGCATGCCTTCCAGCTTTTGCACGGTGCCTTCGGCCCGGTAATTAAATAGTGCTTCCAGTAATTTTTCTTTGGAGCCAAAGTAATAGGAAATCATTGCCACGTTCACGTTTGCTTTATCAGCAATATCCCTCACAGAAGTACCTGCAAAACCATTTTCAGCAAAAAGCTCTTCCGCCGTTTCGATGATCTTCAGTTGTTTATCATTCAATGACATTGTAAAATTTATTTTGACAGCACAAAGTTAAACAACTGTTTAATATTAATCAAACATTTGTTTAATTTTTTTTCAAAAAACTTGTTACCTGGTGCTGGCTGTTTTAGTTAGCTTTGGCAAAATTCATTTGCATGTCATTTGAAAATAAAACAGTTATCATCACCGGCGCTTCCCGCGGAATTGGCAAAGCCATTGGCTTAAAACTGGCTGCAGCAGGTGCCAATATTGTGATTGCGAGCAAAAGCGTGGAAGAAAATCCCAGGCTGGGCGGCACTATTTTTTCTGCTGCCACCGAAATGGAAGCTGCCGGCGGCAAAGCCCTGGCAGTGCAATGCGATATACGTTTTGAAGACCAAATTCAAAACGTAATTGACAAAACGGTGGAGAAATTTGGTGGCATTGACATTTTAGTGAACAATGCTTCTGCCATCAACCTCACCCCAACAGAGCAAACAGAGCCGAAGCGCTTTGACCTGATGTATGATATTAATGTGCGGGGCACTTTTATGATGAGCCGAGCCTGCATTCCTTACCTGAAAAAAGGCACTAATGCGCATATCCTGAACCTCTCCCCTCCTGTTAATATGGATCTGAAATGGTTTGCTAACCATCTTGCCTACACGATCAGCAAATATGATATGACAATGATTGCCCTGGGGCTTTCGGCTGAGTTAAAAAAGTACAATATTGCAGCCAATACATTGTGGCCCCGTACCACTATTGCCACTGCAGCAGTCAACAACCTGCTCGGCGGCGAAGCCTTAATGAAAATGAGCCGTACGCCTGAAATTGTAGCGGATGCGGCTTATTATATTTTATCAAGGCCATCCACCCGATGCACCGGCAATGCTTTTATTGATGAAGAAGTATTATCTGCCGAAGGCATTACCGATTTGGAAAAGTATGCTGTGACCCCGGGAGGCCAGCTGTTTAATGACCTTTTCGTGTAAGACAATTCTGTTTTTTAAGCCGGTAAGCAAAGTTTTCCGGCTTTTATTTGCCTGTTAAGGGATTCCTAAATTAATAATGCTTGTGACAGCCGGTAACTTATTCGCCGCTTGCACGTATATCTTCACGAAAGATTTTTAGCAGCCAGCTAATCATTCGCAGCCATGAATAAACTTATCAGACTACTGTTGCCGTCCATGCTGTTTTACAGCAATGCTTTTTCGCAACAGCCTGTACCGAAAATACTGCCTGCAAAAAGGACAACACAGCCCGTAAAAATTGACGGCCTTATTACTGAAGAAGCATGGAAGGATGCAGCGGTAATGACAGATCTTATAGAGTTCAGGCCAAAAGTGGGCGACAGGGAAGACCCCGCCAATAGAACAATTGCTTACCTGATGTATAACGATGAAGGTATTTATTTTGGCGGCTATTGTTATGAACGCTCCAGGGACAGCATAGCTTCGGAGCTCGTGGGGCGTGACGGCTTTGGCACCAATGATTATATCGGGATTATATTCGACACGTATTATGATAAGCTGAACGGCTTTGAATATTTTGTTACCCCCCTGAATGAACAATGGGATGCAAAAATGTCGCCGCCCACACCCACTACGGAATCAGAGGATTTTACCTGGAATGCCGTATGGAAAAGCGGCGCTGTTATCCATAATGATGGCTGGAGCTTTGAAATGTTTATACCTTATTCCGCCATCAGGTTTGCCAAAAAAGATATACAGAACTGGGGATTTAATATCACCCGCCGGAAGAGAAAAACGGAAGAACAATTTACCTGGAACCCGATTGACCCTACCGTAAATGGCTTTCTTACACAGGAAGGAATATGGAAGGATATTTCAAACATCAAGCCCCCGCTAAGGCTGCAGTTCTCCCCGTATTTTTCCACTTACGTTAATCATTTCCCTTCGCATAATGTGCCGGATGTAAAAAGCTGGACCTCGTCCGTAAACGGCGGCATGGATCTTAAGTACGGCATCAACCAGGCTTTTACGCTGGATGCAACGCTGATACCGGATTTTGGGCAGGTACAAAGCGATAACCAGGTGCTTAACCTTACACCCTTTGAAGTAAAATATAATGAAAACCGCTCCTTCTTTACAGAAGGAACAGAATTATTTGGCAAGGGCGATCTTTTTTATTCGAGGAGGATAGGCGGTACGCCGCTTCATTATGATGAAGTGCAGGGAGCCTTGAACGTGGATGAGCATATCGTGAAAAATCCTTTGGAAACAAAGCTGATCAATGCCGCAAAGTTTTCGGGCAGGACGCAAAAAGGGCTGGGCATTGGTATATTCAATGCCATTACAGCGCCGCAATATGCCATAGTGGAAGATGATGCAGGAAAGCAGAGAGAGATAGAAACCAGCCCGCTTACCAATTATAATATTATTGTGCTGAACCAGTCGTTGAAAAATAATTCAAGCATAAGCTTTATCAATACAAGCGTATGGAGAAGCGGCGCTGATTATGATGCCAACGTAATGGCAGGGCTTTTTGATTTTAACGACAAAAAAAATATGTGGAATGTGGGCGGCAAAATAGCCAACAGCCGCCTGATCAATGCAGGGCCCGGCGGGAAAACCATATCAGGGTATGATCACAATATCTATTTCGGGAAAACAAGCGGCCGTTTCAATTTTAGTCTGACCCAGGAATTAAGCAATGATAAGTTCAACACAAACGATCTTGGCTATTTCACTTTCAATAATTTTTTAGACCACAGCTTATGGGCAGGATACCGCTGGATAAAGCCCACCAGCTGGTATAATAATATTTATTTCAATTTTAATGCTTATTATTCAAGGCAGTTAACACCATCAGCATACAGGAGCGCCAACGTCAACGTAAATGTAAACGGCCAGCTAAAGAACCTTTGGTACGCAGGTATATCACTGGCATATGAGCCGGAGTATAATGATTTTAATGAACCTCGGGTAGCAGGCAGGTTTTTCAGGGGGTGGAAAAGCCGGATAGCTGATGCGTGGTTTCAAACAAATGAGGCAAAGAAGTATATGCTGTATATGGAGCTGCTGTATGTAGACCGTAGCCTGTTTAACGGCAAGCGGTACCAGTATAATTTTACGCAGCGCTACCGGTTTAATAACAAGCTTTCCATTACACACAATTTGTACGCCGAACCCCAGGCCAACAATATAGGTTTTGCTGCTATTGACGGCAGTGATGTTATTTTTGGAAGAAGGGACAGGAATGCGATTGAAAACATATTGAACATCAAATATAATTTCAACCCGAGGTCGGGCCTGACTGCCCGTGTGCGCCATTACTGGAGCAAGGTGAATTACAAAGAGTTTTTTACACTGCAGCAGGATGGCTCTTTGCTGGCCAACAGCAGTTTTATCCTGAACGAAAACCAGAATGTAAACTTTTTTAATGTGGATATGGTTTATACATGGCAGTTTGCGCCCGGCAGTTTTTTGAATTTAGTGTGGAAGAACGCTATAGCAGATGTGAAGGATGAAGTGGAACAGAATTATTTTAAGAACATTGGTAATACTATAAAGGCAGACCAGAACAATAACCTGTCGCTGAAGGTGATTTATTTTCTTGATTATCTTGAAGTAAAAAAGTGGAAGAAGAAAAAGGCAATAACAGGATGAGAAATATAAAGGCATTATTCCTTTATATTTCTCATTGTTATACAAGAAATAAACAGGCTGTTTTTAGCCCATATTCTCCGGCCGCATCATCGGGAAAAACAATACATCCTGTATAGAGTGCTGGTTGGTCAGCAACATTGCCAGCCTGTCAATGCCAAAGCCAATACCTGATGTTGGCGGCATACCATATTCAAGCGCCCTTAAAAAGTCCTGGTCTATGAACATGGCTTCATCATCGCCACGCTCCATCAGTTTTGCCTGCTCTTCAAAACGTTCCCTTTGTTCAATGGGGTCATTCAATTCACTGTAAGCATTGGCAATTTCTTTGCCATTGCACATTAGTTCAAAGCGCTCCACCAACCCAGGTTTGCTGCGGTGTTTTTTTGTCAGCGGGCTCATTTCCACAGGGTAATCGGTGATAAATGTTGGCTGCACATAATGATCTTCGCATTTTTCGCCGAATATTTCATCTATCAGCTTTCCCTTGCCCCATTTTTCATCCGCATGAATGTGCAGTTGTTTGCATACTTCCCTTATACCTTCTTCATCCATTTCGCTTATATCAAAACCGGTATGCTCTTTTATAGCTTCGTACATGCTTACCCGTTTGTACGGCGCCTTAAAATCAATTGTCCTGAGCGGAGCCGAAGGATCACCGGCAGTTACTTTAGTAGAGCCGTTTGTGGCGATGGCTGTTTTTTCAAGCAGTTGCTCTGTCGTTTCCATCATCCATTCATAATCTTTATAAGCAGTATAAAATTCCAATACGGTAAATTCAGGGTTATGTGTACGATCCATGCCTTCATTGCGGAAGTTGCGGCTAAATTCATACACCCAATCAAAACCGCCTACTATCAAACGCTTTAAGTATAATTCATTGGCAATACGCATGTACATGGGCACGTCCAGCGCATTGTGGTGTGTAATGAAAGGCCTTGCTGCAGCGCCGCCGGGGATGCTTTGCAATACAGGTGTATCCACTTCCAAAGCGCCCCGTTCATTTAGAAAATCACGGATGGCATTTACCATTTTAGTGCGTTTGATAAATGTTTCTTTTACGCCGGGGTTTACAATCAAATCTGCATAGCGCTGGCGGTAGCGGAATTCAGGATCGGTCACTTCATCAAATGCTTCACCGTCTTTTTCTTTTACAACCGGCAGGGGATGCAGTGATTTAGCGAGCACAGTAAATTCTTTTACATGAATAGAAATTTCGCCGGTTTTGGTAGTAAATACATATCCCTTTACACCGATGATATCCCCGATATCCAGTAATTTTTTCCAAACGGTTTGAAATAGAAATTTATCCTCGCCGGGACAAATATCATCCTGCTTGATATAGATCTGGATTTTGCCAACGCTGTCCTGTATCACTGCAAAATTGGCCTTGCCCATATCACGTACGCTCATAATGCGGCCGGCAATGCACACATCCGCAAAGTCCTGCTTGTTCTCCTCGCCTTTATAGTTTTCTTTTATAAAAACAGAAGTTGTATTTACCGGGTACAAAGCCGCCGGGTAAGCATCAATGCCCAGTTTGGTCAGTTCTGCTAATTTTTCCCTTCTTATAATTTCCTGTTCTGATAAATGTTGTGTGCTCATTTAGTATTCCCTTTAAATACAGGGGCTGCAAAGATATTATATGCAACGGATTTATATTACTTTCGGTCTGAATTACACAAAACCATCCTCTCACCATTGAAAATTACGCAGTATGAAAAAAATATTTTTTGGCCTCTCCCTTTCCTTTGCATTTTTATTAAGCGGCTGTGATGTGTTACAAAACCTGCCTGTGTCCACTACCGGTGGCAGTGTGACGGAGGCGGAAGCCGGGCAGGGCATTAAAGAAGTCCTTAGCCAGGGACTGGTGAATGCCGTATTACAATTAAATAAGCAGGATGGTTTTTTTGGGGATGCGCTTTATAAAATTTTATTGCCGCCCGATGCCCAGAAAATAGGGAATACGCTCCGGAGCCTGGGCATGGGCAGCTTAGTTGACAAAGCAATTTTGCAAATTAACCGTGGCGCCGAAGACGCCGTGGGCTATGCAAAACCCATTTTTGTTGATGCCATCAGGAATATGACTTTGCAGGATGCTATCGGGCTTGTAAAGAACGGAGATACCAGCATTACCCATTTTTTCAGGCAAAAAACAACCAGCCAGCTAATCGCTGCATTTTCTCCTGTGATCAAATCATCATTAGATAAAGTGCAGGCCACCAAATACTATGGCGATGTTATCAACACATACAATAGCTTTCCTACCACGTTCAATAAAATAAACCCCGATCTGAATTCCTATGTTACGGGTAAAGCCACTGACGCTTTATTTAGCCTGATATCAAAAGAAGAAATGAACATCCGCACCAATTTTGCCGCAAGAACCACGGATATTTTGAAAAAGGTGTTTGGGGGAATGATAAAGTAATTACTGCCAGATATTATCAAACAGTATATCAAATGAATAATCTTTACCGGACAAAAATGTAAAGGGCTTGTTCTGCAAATCCTGCAACTGGTATTTACCTTCTTTATCCAGCAGGTAAATTTCCACCATTCCTTTCTGCATCAACAATGATGTAATATGGAATTTTGTATGCCTGGTAAATATAAAACTTATTGTTCCTGTCCTTCATTGCCGTGGAAGGAGACAATATTTCAACAACAATAGCAGCAGGAAAATCAAGAAAAGATTTTTCGATTTCTCCGCAAACCACTACTGCATCGGGCTGCAATATGGTGTCTTCAGTAATTTTTATGTCAATAAAATCATACACTTTGCATTTCTTGCAGCCCGATTTTTTTATTGCATTTTTCAATTCGCCTTTGATGTTACTGCTTATCCACTGGTGCCTCGGTGCAGGTGCCGGACTCATGGCATAGGGGATGCCTTCAATTAATTCCCACCGACCTTCCCACTGGCAATAATCTTCGTAAGTATAATGCGGCAATATTTTTACTGCTGATGACATGATGACGAAATTACAAAATATCCCTAAGCCAGCAACACCTGCCAGGCTTCATTCACTTTTCCCTCATCCAGCAACGCTTTTGCATACAGGTGCAGCTCTTTTTCCATTTCATCGGGGTTAAGTGAAAAATACTGAATGATATTTTTGAGCCTGTCGTCTTCAAACGCAGGATCAACAAAAGGCATTTCATGCACATTGCCCAGCTGGCCGAGGTTATTACCGGTAAGTATCCTGCTGTTGCGTATGCTTTCCGGCAGGGCATCTACACCAATACCCAATTTTACATTCGGTTTTTCTACCCTGAATAAATTGCTGCTGTCAACCTTGCAATACCAGTCGCCGCCCAGCCTTGCAATATGGTGCAGTTTGGTTTGGTCGATCATGGTTTTGTCTTCATTCAGCATAGATTCATTAATATGCATCAGCAATACTTCTGCAATCACCAGGTTGCCTGCGCCGCCTTCTGTGCCCAATGGTTTCACCTCAATTACTTTACATTCCAACTGCACCGGGCTTTCTTTCACCCTTGGTGGCTTCACCAACTGCGATGTTTCTTTTGTAAAACCTGATTTTATAAATTCATCTGTGCCTTTTGGAAACTCGCAGCTTGCCAGGCTTACCTGCTGCACCATATCATAATCACAGATATTCACTACTACTTCGGGCACTTCCAGGATATTTTCCAGTGTATGTTTTGTTGTATTGTCCCTTACCCTTCTGGCAGGAGAAAAAACAATAACCGGCGGGTTAGATGAAAACAAATTGAAAAAAGAGAACGGGCTAAGATTTACATTTCCTTCTTTATCTATAGTAGATGCAAAACAAACCGGGCGTGGCGCAATCGCATGCTGCAAAAAATTTTGGCGTTCGGCAGGCTTCAGGTCTTTTAAAAGCAAAGTTAACATAAAAAGTATTTTAACCGCAAAGGCGCTAAGACGCAAAGGTCAGAAATTGTTCACATAGCGTTTGATCCCATCTTTTATTAAAGGAACATGAAAATTAACAAGAAAACCTAATTTCTTTTGAGACAACTTCAAATAGGAGATTATTTGTGCAGTATAAACCGGATGCAACACATCAGCACATTTTATTTCAATGATAATTTCATTTTCCACAAGAATATCAGCCGAATAATATTTGCCTGTGTCATGTCCTTTATAGAATAACTTTATTTGTACCTGATTAAATGCTGTTATGCTTCTCAGCTCAAATTCTTTAAGTAAGGCAAATTCATAAGCTGATTCTAATAGACCCGGGCCCAATTCATTATGTACATGAAAGCAAGAATCAACTATTTGTGCAGCCAGCCGATTGTATTCTTCATTGCTCATATCTTAGCGCCTTTGCGTCTTCGCGGTTTATTTTTTCAAAGCTAAAATTGAAAAATCACTTTCATCCCCCACAATCGTATTGCTCAATTTTCCTAACCCATCAATCTCCATTTCCACTACATCACCTTCTTTCAGCCATTGCTCCCGGTAATCGGGATCATTTAGTTTCCCGGTGCCATTCAGTTCCAAAAAACAGCCAGTGCCAACAGTGCCGCTGCCAATTACGTCCCCGGGATAAAGGTTCACGCCATAACTGCAACGCTCAATAATTTCTGCAAATGTCCAGTCCATATCGCCCATATTGCCTTCGCTTACCTCTATACCGTTTACCTGGCATTTCATTTTTAAATTCCATGCTTTGCCAACGTGATTTTCCTTGCAGGGTATTTCAAACTGTTCCAGTTCATCTAACGTAACCAGCATTGGCCCAATAACCGTTGAAAAATCCTTTCCTTTTGCAGGGCCGAGATTTAACAGCATTTCTTCCATCTGTAATTTTCTTGCGCTCATATCGTTCATTATCATCAGGCCGCCGATATAATCATCGGCTTCGGCAGCAGTAATATTCCTGCCATGCCTGCAGATAACGATTGCCGCTTCCAGCTCAAAATCCAGCTTTTCAAAATGGTCGGGCATACAAACAATATCGCCGGGCCCCTGTATGCTGTTGTGGTTGGTGAAATAAAAAATGGGGTACTGGTCAAATTCAGGGATCATATCCACTTTCCTGTTTCTTCTTGCTGCGGCTACGTGCTGGCGAAAGGCATAGCCATCGCGGCAACTGGATGGATGCGGCACAGGAGCCAGCAAATCTGCATTGGCAAAAGCCAGTGAAGGAACCGTTCTTCCTGTTCCTTCTTTTATTCTTTTTTCAGCGGCCAGTGCCAGGGGGTACATATCATCCCAGTAATTTAAAAACATTGTCATGCTGATGGGCAGGTCAGGGTGCAGGGCATCAGTATCATATAATTTTTCGCCTATCAATAAAGCCAGCTGATCGTGGCCTTCTTTTAAGTAAGTAACTAATTTCATTGAACTATAATTTGCAGCCAAAAGTAGCCATTAAATAAGCATTACCATTTTTCTTCCGTTGTAAAATGTCCGTTTCCTCTTTTAAACTCCTGCCTTGATTTTATTTTCTGCAATTGCCTTTCGATGATTGAAGCAGCGATGATGTCGCCGGCATTTTTACCGGTATTATTTTGCAGCAGGGATTTTATTTTGGCTTCGCTCACGTCAATACGGTACAGCAGGTTTATTAATTGCTCAAAATTATTTTGTATAAGCTGGTTGATATGGACAGCCAGTTTGCTTTGCAATTCCTCCAACGATATCTTTTCCGGCAATTCAACCGCCAGCTCTTTGTTGATTTGTAATACCAGTGCCGTGTTTTCCATTGTATTAATATTTTTCTATCACTCCCAATCCAAATAAAGCATAATCATATTTAACCGGGTCTCTGGCATCCATTTGTTTTAAATTAGCAGTTAGCTCCAACGCTGCCTGCCAGTCATCCGGCTTACGCTGCAGCAGGTGCAACCGCCTTGCCACTCTTGATACGTGCACATCCAGCGGGCATACCAACTGCGAAGGATGAATATTTTTCCAGATGCCGAAATCAACTCCATTGTTATCATTCCTTACCATCCATCTCAAAAACATATTCAGTCTTTTGCAGGCAGATTTTTTTGCAGGTGTGGAAATATGCTTACGACAGTGTATCTCTTCTTTTGCTTCTTCAGAAAAATTAAATACATAATGATGAAAACCGGTCAGCGCCTTTTCAATATTCCTGTCTTCCGGCGACATCCATTTACTGAAAGCGGTTTCAAGGCTCTTTTCTTTCCTGTAATGATACTGAAGAAAATTGAACAAATGCCAAAGGTCAAGGTTATTAAAAGTGCGGTGCACAAAACCGGAGAAAGGTTCAAACGATTTTTTTTTGTTCAAGTCCGTATCAATAATAAAATCATACGGGGTATTATTCATTCCTTTCAATAATTTATTGCAGGAGTTGATTATTCCCTTTCTTGTTCCCCACGCTAAAATAGCGGCAAAAAAGCCTGCAATTTCTATATCCTGTTGTTTTGTAAAACGATGAGGGATATTAACCGGATCATCTGCAATAAAAGAAGGATGGTTGTATTGAATATATTTTTTTTCCAGTAATTTTTTAAGATCGGGTTTCATAAGGCTCATTTGTCTTTTTTCATCAATGCTGAAATGGCAATACCCACCCAGATAATGTTTACCACCAGGTTGGGATAGGTTCTGTGGACGTAAGTGTAAATAGAAAACAGTATGCCGCCAACAAGATTGGCTAAAATATAAGGAACAGAAGTGCTTTTTATTTTTCCGTTGATATTAAGAAAATAAGAGCCGACAATTAGTATGGTGCCAATCCAGCCTATTATTTCAATGGCAGTCATACTTACCCAATTGCCGTTTCCAAATCTTTAATCAAATCATTCACATCTTCAATACCCACACTCAACCGTATCAGTCCATCGCTTAAACCATTCTTAATTCTTTCTTCCCGCGGAATACTGGCATGTGTCATGCTGGCGGGATGGTTAATCAGCGATTCCACACCACCCAGGCTTTCTGCCAGTGAAAACACTTTTGTGGAAGACAATACTTTTGTTGCTGCTTCCACGCTGTCGTCTTTTAAAGTAAAGCTTATCATACCGCCAAACCCACGCATTTGTTTTTTAGCAATGGCATAGCCGGCATTGTCTTCAAAACCCGGCCAATATACTTTAGATATTTTAGAGTGGTTGCGTAACCATTTGGCAACTGCTTCGCCATTTTCGCAATGCTGCCTCATGCGCACATGCAGGGTTTTAATGCCACGAAGCACCAGGAAACAATCCATCGGCCCGGGCACAGCGCCGCAGCTTTTTTGTATGAGGTATAATTTTTCTCTTAATTCTTTATCATTCATCACCAGGCAGCCCTGTATCACATCGCTGTGCCCGCCCAGGTATTTGGTGGCAGAGTGCATTACAATATCAGCGCCAAAATCAATGGGGTTTTGCAGGAAAGGAGAAGCAAAAGTATTGTCAACACAAAGCAATGCGCCGGCAGCTTTTGCAATTTTGCTTACAGCAGCAATATCTGTAATATTCATCAAAGGATTAGTAGGCGTTTCCAGCCAGATCAACTTTGTTTTGGCGGAAACAACCGCCTGTATATTTTCAACATTGGTAGTATCAACATAAATGAATTTGATACCGAACTTTTCAAATATTTTGGTGAACAGGCGGTACGTGCCGCCATACATATCGCTGGCAGCAATCACTTCATCGCCGGGGCTCATCAGCTTGATCACGGCATCCGTTGCCGCCACACCGCTGCTGAAAGCAAGACCATATTTTCCATTTTCCAAAACAGCGTATGCTTCTTCCAGTGCTGTACGGGTGGGATTTTGGCTGCGGGCATATTCATAGCCTTTGTGCCTGCCCGGGGCGCTTTGCACATAAGTGCTGGTTTGAAATATCGGCGTCATGATAGCGCCTGTAGATGGATCAGGCTCTGCACCTGCATGGATTATTTTCGTTGCAAGGCCCTTGCCTGCTAAATTTTCTGCACTCATTAAAATTTTATTTTGAAAGTTGGATGTGCAAGGTAAAGAGATTTTAGCTAAGCGCTCCCGCTAAAACAACTGTGCAGCGCACAAATAGCGCCAGTCAAAATTATCTGCTTCGTGGGCTGCTGCCGGCACTACCGGTTTGTTTAAAATATCAGGGATCAGGATTTTATTATTCACCAGCACCTTTTTTGCTTCGTGGATATAATCTCTCATTGCTGCATCCTGCATCCATTCTTTTTGCGGCGGTTCGTAACCAACCTTATCCTTACGCCAGACAATTTCAGACGGCAGCTTTTTTACCATTGCTTTACGCAATAGCCATTTTGTCCATCCTTTATGAATTTTAAAACCGGCAGGCAATGAAAAAATAAACTCCACCAATTGGTGGTTTAAAAAAGGCAGCCGCACTTCCACGCCATGCGCCATACTGTTCCTGTCTGCAAAACGCAGCAGCTCTTCAAGCCCCAGCGAAACAGTATTGAAATGCAAAATATCATTCAGCTTTGTGATGATAGGTTTATGTATCCCCTCCCATTCCCTTCCGTTCAGTGAATACACAAGGGCCTTGCTGATATAAGGATGTTTAACGCTTTTGCTGTATTCCTGCGACTCAAGATGAATGGCCGCATGCGCAGGAAGCAGCGTTGCAAGATAATTGCCCAATCCCCAGCGAAAAACGGTTTTATTGCGGCTGAAGATATTTTTTTCCAGCATGGCCTCTTTGTACATTTTCCTGTTGATCAACTGCTGCAGGTACCAGTGAATATATTTATTGTAGCCGGCCAGCGTTTCATCAGCGCCCTGGCCATCAAGCATTACTTTTACGTCATGCTGCCGCGCCAGCTGGAATACCCTGTATTGTGCATAAATACTCGATGACTGGAAAGGCTCTTCCTGGTGATGGCAAAGCTTTTCGAAATCACCGATCAATCCATTCACATCAGGGTTTACATGGTAATTAACAGCGTTGCATTTTTCAACCGCTTTCTCTATATATTTTGATTCATCTTTTACAAAGCCGGGAAACACAGCCGAAAAAGTTTGCTGCTCTTTATTAAGTAAGTGGCTTTGAAAAATATTTGCCACGATAGCAGAACTGTCAAGCCCTCCGCTAAGGCTTGAGCCGGTGGCCACATCGCTTCTTAGCCGCCGGTTTACTGAAGTGGCAAAAAGCTTATTAAATTTTTCTATTGCCTGGTCTGCAGTGATATCTGCGGTAAATTCTTTATCAATTCTCCAGTAATGATGGATCCCGTAATCAAATTTAGAAAAGTCAAATTCAAGATAATGTGCAGCCGGAAGCGAATAAATATTTTCAAAAAACGTTTGTTCCTTATCGTTAGCATTTTGCACATATCCCAAAGTGAGATAATTCAGCAGCATTTTTTGATCCGGTGTTTTTTCAACACCCACTGCCCATAGTGCCTTCATTTCGCTGGCAAATAAAAAATATTCATTATCGTAATAAAAGAAAAATGGCTTTTCGCCAAAGCGGTCCCTTGCAGCAAATAGTTTTTTCTTTTTTGCATCCCAAATGGCAAAGGCAAACATGCCGTCAAATTTTTCCAGGCACTCTTCTTCCCAAAAATCAAACGCCGCCAGTATTACTTCTGTATCGCTTTTCGACTGGAACCTGTAGCCATGTACATACAGCTCTTCCCGCAGCTCAATGTAATTGTATATTTCGCCGTTATATACGATGGTATAGCGCTTCTCTTCGCCTTCCAGCGATGAAAAGAGGGAACGCTGCATGGGTTGCGCTGCCGCATCGCTGAGGTCAATGATGGAGAGCCGCCGGTGCCCGAATGAAACCGTACCGTTTTCATTCATCCAGTAACCTTCACCGTCAGGGCCACGGTGCGCCAGCGCATCAGCCATCTTGCGGGTATTGATGGCGAGCAATTGCCTGGCTTCAGTATTTAATGCCGGAGTTTTTTTGATAATGCCTGCTATGCCACACATGCTGTAAAGATGAAAAAAAATCCCGTGTTACGGAAAAAGAAAATAAACCACAGATGGCACAAATAAAAAACAAAGCCACGAATTACACGAATGCACACAAATAAAATACATTGGTGAAGATCAGTGTAATTCGTGGCCAAAAAATCTTTAAAAAGTAATAGGCAGGTTCACCCGTATATTATCCCATGTCATTACCAGGTAAGCGCCGGCAGCAGATCTTTCAAAATACATGGCGAGTGCATCCTGCGGCTCTGTTTGTTTCAATACCGGCACATCAAGCCTTGTCACATCTTTGCTCTCATCATATTTAAAAGCACCCCATATATCTGTTTCTTTATTCAGTATCATTGTCCATTTTTCTTCAAATGGAATAGTATATAAAGTATAGCGGCCTTTCTTTATCCTTACGCCGCCGATACGGACGGCCTTAAAAAATTCTATTTCTGTTGCTTCATTGGCACCAAGCCGCCATACTTTTCCATATTCTACCAGGTCACCAAAAATACTACGGCCATTTCTTTGAGGCCTGCTGTAGATCACTCTTGCTATCAAAGGTTCCGTGGCCTGGCCCTGTATCTTTAAAACAGGGTAGCCGTTGGGATAATAGCTCATGTCCATCGGGGATTTGTCCACCGGGGGAATTTTAGATTGGGCATTGCTGCAAACAGTAACAGCCAGGCAAAGGATGGAAAGGAATAGTCTCATAATGTTAAGTATTGATGGCAAAGCTAATGGCTCTTTTGATTGCCCGGGCACCGTTTATACAATCATTTACTTCAGCCAATCTGCTGCCAGTTCTTTCACTTCAGGGAAAAACCGGGTATAGCAGTTTTGCAGCTCTTCATAATTCTTTTCAAATGCGGCAAAAGCCGGGGCACTGTCCGTTAAATAAGCTGAACGGCGCACCAGCCCGCCAAAGCTTTGTTCAATGCCCTGCCTGAACCGGTAATGGTACAGCCAGTTTTGTGACCGCATATAAGGCAGCATTTGTAAAAATTTTTCAGGCAAATATATTTTATGCTGCTCAAGCAATGTATATGTTGATTGTGCAAAGCTGTTCAATGCGGTTTCATCCATAAATTCATTGCTGTCGTTCGCCAAAAAATGATCGTACACCACATCCACGCAGGCGCCTGCATACAGGCGGTAGTATGGCCTGAAAAATTCTTTTGCTTCTTTGGTGGCAGGATGCCCATCAGTAAATGCATCAATCGCCCGGTGCAATGCGATACCGTTTTGAATTGCCGGCGGGTACAAATATTTACTTTTCCCTTTTACATAATCGCTTATCATATTACCAACGAGTATGTAAGGAGCATTAAAAGAAAGACAGGCATGTGCCAGCAGGTTCATATAGCTTATTGTTTAATTGCTGAATGGTTAAATTGTTTTGCAAACACTATTACAGCGGGTACTCCACAACAATTGAACAATTTAACCATGCAGCAATGCTTATTTTGATACTACTTCCTTTATCCAGTCGCCGATAATTTGAAGTGCTTCCGGCGCAAAGGTTTCTTCCAGTTCTGCGTACTCCTGTACTGTGCAGGTTTTGCAATGCTGGAATAAATGGTTCAATCCCGGTAGTTGCTGCACTTTAAATGTCTTCACTGTGTTTTCCACCATTATTTTCCTGATGGCTTCAAGATTGGGTGCCGCAGCCACCTGTATGTCTTTTTCGCCGTTCAATGCAAGCACAGCACATTTGAGTTTGCCCAGGTAATCAGCAGGGTTAAATTTGAGAAAGTAATTCATCCAGGGGGCTTGCTGAGGCCTTATAAAGTCATGGATAAATATTGTTTTGCTTTTTTCATCGGTTACGCCGGTGGTTTTGCCCACTGTTGCTGGTGACACAGTAGTTTGCCAGTAATTAAATACAGTTGTTGCATTTTCCGCAGCACTTACTGTATCTTTTGCACCAAGCGTTGACGTTAGTAAATTTTTGTACAATACTCCGTATTGCGCTGCATCACTTGGGGAGATACCGGAAGATACCAGCATGTCAACATTCTGGCGCTGCATCAAATCAACAACAGGAATACCCGGCCCGGCCAGCAATACAATAAATTTCACATCTTTTCTCCCTGATGCCACCATGGGTGCAATCATACCGCCTTCGCTGTGGCCCAGCAGGCCGATATTGGCAATATCAATATTGGCTTTTGTTTCTAAATAATCAATACCGGCTTCCGCATCGTTGGCAAAATCAGCAGTAGTTGATTGCGAAAAATTGCCGGTGGTTTTTCCTTTACCCCTGTCGTCTACTCTTAATACAGCAATACCGTTCCTGGTAAGGTAATCTGCAATCACGGCAAAAGGCTTGTGCTCAAACAAGGTTTCGTCCCTGTCCTGCTGGCCGCTGCCGGTGATTAATAATACACAGGGAAATTTTGTTCCGGCAGTTTTGGGATAAGTGAATGTGCCGCCGAATTGTATTGATTTGTCTTTATTGAAATAGCTTACCTCTTCTGAAACATATTCAAAAGGTGGCCTGGGCGTTTGCGGCCTTTTAAATCCTGCTGTTGCAATGCTGCCTGTTTTTTTCATGTCAAGCGGCAAAGACATGCCGCCCTGAGACCAGCTGCCGGTAATACTTGTTTTACCTGCATTGGCAATGCCTTCATATTTTCCACCGATGTTTTTCATTTCCAGCACAACACTATCAGCATTTATTTTTACATTACTGCAGGGAAGCCCGTAAGCCATTTGCCTGGGGCTGTCGAATGTGGCGCTGTATTTACCCAGCGTGTCTTTGATGTGAAAGATAATTGGCAATGAAGCGCCCTGTATGGATAAGCTGCCCTCCCAATTGCCGGTGATGGATTGGGAATGAGTGAATGAAAAAGATAAAAGCAAGATTGCAAAAGAGAAAATATTTTTCATGACCTTAGATTGATGCACAAAGGTATGTGGTATCAACGCCTTTGGCGTGATGCCGCCAAAATATTCTGTTGAATAATATGGAGGCGGCACAAGTGAGTGACACAACAATGTTGAGAAGAATTAACGCCGCCTGCTTCACAAAAAAAACTACTTTTGCTCCCTAAAAAATAATTTATGAGCAAGGGACCTGTTTCACAATACATACAGCACCATTACCGGCATTTTAACGCTGCCGCTCTGATGGATGCTGCCAAAGGCTATGAAACGCATTTGACCGAAGGCGGCAAAATGATGATAACACTGGCAGGTGCCATGAGCACCGCCGAACTGGGGCTGAGCCTGGCAGAGATGATACGGCAGGATAAAGTACATATCATCAGCTGCACCGGCGCCAACCTGGAAGAAGATGTGATGAACCTGGTGGCACATACGCACTACAAGCGTGTGCCCAATTACCGCGACCTTACACCGCAGGAAGAATGGGATTTACTGGAGAATCATTACAACAGGGTAACGGACACGTGTATCCCGGAAGAAGAAGCTTTCCGCCGCCTGCAAAAACATTTGTACCGGCAATGGAAAGAGGCCGAGGCAAAGGGTGAACGTTATTTTCCACATGAATTTTTATACAAAACAGTATTGAGCGGCGACCTGCAACAGTATTATGAAATAGATCCGAAAGATAGCTGGATCATTGCGGCTGCAGAAAAAAATATCCCTATCGTGGTGCCGGGCTGGGAAGACAGCACTACCGGAAATATTTTTGCCAGCTATGTAATTAAAGGCGATTTAAAAGCAAGCACCGTAAAAAGCGGTATTGAATACATGGTGTGGCTGGCCGACTGGTACAGGAATAATTCTGCCGGCAAGGGCGTTGGTTTCTTCCAGATCGGCGGTGGCATTGCAGGCGATTTTCCTATCTGCGTAGTGCCGATGATGTACCAGGATTTGGAATGGCATGATGTTCCTTTCTGGAGCTATTTCTGCCAGATAAGCGACAGCACTACTTCTTACGGCTCTTATTCCGGCGCTGTGCCCAATGAAAAGATCACCTGGGGCAAGCTGGATATTCATACACCAAAATTTATTGTAGAAAGTGATGCTACAATTGTAGCGCCACTGATGTTTGCATGGATTCTGGGCTGGTAGTGTAACCACGAATTACACGAATACACACAAATTGTTTAGCCACAGATTTCACAGATTAACACAGAAGGCAATAGTTTCATAGAGAGTATAGTTCATGTTAATTTGTGTAATTCGTAGCTTCTTATTCTTTATCAGTGTTAATCTGTGAAATCTGTAGCTAACTCCGGCTTAACAATACTTTATCATACGATTTTGTTTCTTTTTTCGTTAGGTATTATCAAAAGGATAAGCCATATTAAAGGCTACGAAAATGAAAACCAGCACCACTACCCAGGAATTGTTGCTGAATATCAATTCCAGTTTTTGCAAAAGGCAATGGAGTGAGAAAGACGGAACAAAGCAACAATCATTATCTGCAACAGAACAGCTAAAAACCATCTGCTGGGATGGGTTATTACCGGAATTACTTCCCGAAATTTGTGAGAAGGAAAATAACAAGCCGCTTATTTTGTGGGAGCTGATGGGAATGGATCACCTGCTGCATTTAAAGATGGGTGGCGGTTTTAATGAAAAACTCAACCCTGAGCTGGCATTGCATCCTTATATTGCCCTGAACGATATGAGGAATAATTAAGCGTTGCATTGTTATATTGATGAATTGTTAGGGTCATTTAAAGCAAGGGGTCTAAATAGCAATTCAACCATTTAGCAATTCAACCGTCCAGGTTATTTTTCTCCCAGTTTTGCTCTCAGCCTTGCAATGGCATTTTGTGCTTCTATTAATTGCAGCTTTAGCGCATGCACTTCGGGCTGGGTCACTTTCAGCAGCGATTCTGTTTCTTCATAGCTTTTTTGCATCAGGATGATATCGCTGTCCATTTGCCTGATTATTTTCTGGGCATCCTGTAATTTCTGTTTCAGGTCAAGCTCCACAGCCATTTTATTCTGGTGCACTATGCTCAGCTCTTTCTGCACAGTTTCTTTCATCAGCCGTTCGCTTTCCAGGAAGCCCCTTGTGCTTTTAAGCTCTTTATATTGCTGCTGCAGTTTTTTAAATTGCAGGAACCATGCAATACCAAAGCCGATTGCAAGCGCCAGTATGATATAAATGATGGTCAACAGTGTCCGTAATTTTAAAAATTGATGCAAAATATTTCATCCGCAGCTAAATACGAACAAAATGGCAACAGTTTTTTACATACGGAAAACTATGCAGTCAGTCCCAGCAATTGCCCGGTGAAGTTTTTTCTTCTTTTGCTTATCTGCACCAGGTCGCCATTGCTTAATTTAAGCATGCTGCGTTCATGCACACCGGCTATATGCACCCTGTTCACAATATGGGTGCGGTGTATGCGGTAAAAATCATCCACCGGCAGGATATCCTGGAACCAGTGCAGCACTTTGGCCACCACCAGCGGCGGTTCATTATTAAAATATATTTTGCAATAATTGCTGCTGGCTTCAATACGGATGATATTTTCAGCCAGCACGGTCTTGGTCCCTTTACAGGTAGGAATTAAAATCTGCCCCATACAATTCGTTTTTAATTACCCGGCAGTTTGATTACCTGCCAAAAAAATTTCTTTCGATAAAGCTTCAAATAATATAGCTTTTAAAAAATACTATATTTGAAGTAGAAGCCCCGGCGGGCATGCAGCAGTATATACGTTGTCAGTATAAAATTGGCAGCTTTTACCGTATCAATACCACGTTTCCCTTCATTTCTACCTGGCGGCCGTTCAGTCCCTTTCCTTTCACTATCCACACATAGTTCCCGGCGCCCTGCGGTTTTCCTTTGTAAGTGCCGTCCCAGCCTTTCATCCATTGCCTGGTTTCAAACAGCAACTGGCCGTAGCGATTAAAGATCCTGAAATATTCCGTGGACACAATGCCCACAGGTATGGGGCGAAATATATCATTATCGCCATCGCCATTGGGTGAAAAAGCATTGGGCACATAATAAGTAATGCCGTTGTAGGCTTTTATTTTCACCGTATCATAGCCGGTGCAGCCGTCCGCATCTTTTACCGTTACGGTAAATAATACGCTGTCTTCATGGATAATGGCAACAGGGTTGGCAATGAGCGGATCATTGAGCAGGGAAGCAGGTTCCCAGGCATAATTGACCCCGCCTGTGGCTTTTAGCTGGTGCGGCTGCCCCGCAAGCGCAATGGTATCGTTGCCTGCAAAGGCCGGCACCGGCGGTTTTACAACCACGTTAACGGTTTGCACCAGACTGTCGCAGCCTTTTATTGAAAACAGTATGTTAGTGTATTCGCCACCGTTATGTACTGCCTGCCCCCATGGCAACAATAATGTATCACCGTTGCATATTGCAGTATCTGCAACAATTAATGACGGTGCCGGGTATCCATATACGTTTATGCTGTCGGTAATAATACAATTGCTAAGGTTCACAGCTACATAATACAAGCCGGGGGTAGTGACTAAAAACGTATCGGCCACACTCCCGTTCTGCCAGGTATAACCTGCCGTATTGTCCACCACGGGGCGGAGCACATAATTATTTTGGCTAAAGCAAACAGTAGTATCATTACCTAAAAAGGCATTGCCGGCAACCGATACGTTAAATGAATCCCTGTAAGTGCAGCCTTCATACAACAAGTCTACCCAATAAGTGCCGGGTGCGTTTACCAGTATTGTTGCTGTGGTAGCGCCCGTATTCCACAAATAAGTTTCACCTGCATTCCGGGGATTGCCAATAGCAGTAAGGCCGGGGCACAAAGTGATCGCTTTGGGTGGATTGGCAGCAATGGGGCTCATAAATACATTTACCGTATCCGTGCTGCTGCAGCCATTGTAAGTTACTTTTACAGTATAATTATTACTGCCTGCTGCAGAAACAGTAAAAGTATCCTTTGTACTTCCATCCTGCCACAGGTAAGCTGCCCCGGGATAATCATTGGCCCTGAGCACTACAGGCATGCTGTTATCACATTGTATAATATCATTACCCAAGTTTACATACGGCCTTGCCGGCACGGTCACTGTCTTTGTGAAAGAATCTGTTTTACCGCAAACATTGTTTTTTACAATGAGCTTTACGTTATAAGTGCTGTCATGTGATAACGCAGGATAAACAAACGAAGGAGATACTTCGGCAGATGTTTGCCCGTTACTGCCAAAATCCCATACATATTCTATGGCAGTACCATAAGTAGAATAATTTACAAACTTCACTGCATCGCCTTCGCTGCAATCAAATGATGAAGTGAAATTTGCGGAAGCAAGGCAATTGGTCAGCGGAGCACAGGTATCAGTATGGGCTGCTGCCACCGTTCTTAATTCAATAGTGCCCGTAACCGGCTCACCGTATTTCAGCAATGGCGTGATCACCTGCACATAATAGCTGTTTCCCGGAACAAAGCACTGGTAAGTATTCTGCGTTAGTGCATCCAGCACACAGCTTTGTTCCTGCATGGCGCCGCAGTCGCCTGTCATCAGCCTGTAAGTTATATCCCTGCTGTCGGCATTGGTATTTTCAACCAAAAAAGTGGTTATGTCAAGCGTATCGGCGCCGCTGATATCCATACGGAACCAGCTTGTTTTATAATCAGCAGTATTTGCTCCCTGCGGGCAGGTAAGCTGCGGCCCAAATTCGCCATAGTCTGTTCCAATAGTATGGCAATCTATTTTTACCGAACTGCCGGCAGCGCCTGCACCGCTTATTACCACAGGAACAGCGGTACCGCAGCGGTCACCTTCATTGCTTATTAATTCAATTTCCGGGTAAGCGGATTCGCCGGTGCGGCTGCAGCCGGGCAATAACAGGTAATAATCCCCCGGCGCCACGCATGCCTCTGCCCAAACACCCGAAGGCAACTGTACCGTATCCGGTACCAGCGGCTGCAACCCATTAATGCTGGAATCCCCCGCAATCATTTGTTTGAAAAGCTGGATATTACTGCTGTCAGAATATATCTTGTTGTCAATATGCACCCGGTAATGTACGTGGCCCGATATGGTTGAGCTGAATTTATACCAAAGTGTTTTATCGCAATAGGCGCTGCTTAAAAACAAGGGATCCGGTATATCACGGGTAGCACAGGAATAATTATCTGCCTGCCCTGTAAAAATGCCCGGCATTCCTGTTCCGATATTATCAGCCTGGTAGTAATGGTCAAATTTGGGGCGCACCTGGTGTGCAGAATCAATCCGTACCGATACATCTATTTGTGTATTGGGCAGCATATCACCGTTTTCGGCATACGCATTATCAACGATGATGTAATACCGCACAGGGCCGTTGCAGGCCCCCCTGTAAAAAGCAACTTCTTCCTTAGCGGTGGAGTCATCGCAGATATCCCAGTCCCAGTTCTTAATAATAAAGTTTAATCCCTGGGTGGCCATTGAATCAACAAGGCCATTGGCCTGCACAGCATTAAATGGAAGCGAAGCGTCCACATCGCTGCTGAATACTGCAAACTGCGGCTTTACATCAGTCCTCCGGCCCCTGCTTTTTATTTTTACCCTTATGGTGCCGGCGCTGGCTCCCACAAATGTGTACCACAGGTTCCTCCGGGCAATGCTTTCAGCAGATGCCGGATGGCCGGCATCATATAGAGAATAGTTAACACCGGCATTGTAAATATTATCATTTACCAGCGCTTTGCAGGCGGCCTCGCCAGGATCTGTATTAAAAGCACCGGTAGTACAATAGAAAAAATCACTGCCGGGGGTTCGAAACGGGTCAATGGGATTGATATCGCCCGGTTTTCCAAAATAATAAACTGAATCTGCCCGTACCACTCCAAAATCGTAAGCATTTTTTGCAAAATCAAACCGGGAATACGCTACGCTGTCAATATAGATGGAAGGTTTTATACTATCGCAGTTGACAGTGCTGTCTGCAAATATTGCCAGCGTATAAGTGCCCGGCCGGAGATCGCAAAATTGAATGTAGCCCTGTACATTGTTACACTCCTGGATAGGCGCAATAGTGGCAAACTGCAATGAGTCTGCCCTTACATCTTTATCAAACACTTTGCCCCAGTAGCCGGCACCGGTATTGACCTGCAAAAAACAACGCTGTGTTGTTTTAAAAACATAATATGCCACTTTGGTAATGGAAGAATCGCATACTGTAATGGGATGCGTTGAAAAAGGAGTGTCGGTAGTACAGTTAAAATGTTCAACAGGTAAAACATATTCCCTGAATGTTTCCGGATAAGCCGGGGTGCTGGCAGCAGAAGGTTTCCATTCAATTAAATGAGGCTGGTTGCCTGCTGCCGCGGAAGCCCTGTAAGGCCTGTTAAATTGCGGGCCGGGGCAGCCGGGCGTAACTTTTATGGTAAACTGGTCAGTTAAAGTAACAAAACTGTTGTACAGGGAGCCTGCATACAGCAAATGCGTGGGGTCGTCATAGTTAGGCCCGATGCCATAGCTTATTACCGTGTACCAGCCTGTCGGCAGCGGATGGCAGTGTTCAATATTTTCTGCCCGGTTAAAACACCTCCACGGGCTGTCCAGGGCTGTAAGCCCTTCCAATCCGTCAGTAACTTTTCCCGAAAAAAGCGTCATTATGCCTGTAGCATCTCCCGCAGGATGTGTACAGCCGCCGGCAGCTTCGCTCGTAATGCTTACCAGCGCCGCTTCTTTCAAATAAAACTGCCGGTAAATAGCTTTGCTGGCAGTTGCGCCAAACACGGAGCAGGGAGTATAGCCATTTACGGGGACCGCGTTGTCCACGCAACTCCAGGTATCTATATCAGACATCAGCGTATCTCCATCCGGCCCGAGCGGACCAAGGCTGTCTATGATATTGCCCATATCCTGCGCAGTAAGGGGACTGTCGTGTTTTGTTCTTGTTTTGGTAAAAGTAAAGCCCGGCTGGTCAGCTATGCCAATATCTTCCTCTGTATCCATAGTGGTAAAAGTATAAGTGCCGGGAAGCACACAGGTGCTTTTATTCTGGCATAATATCCGCCCGCTCATACATTCCGTATTGGCTGTTAAACCGCTGATCTTGTCAGGAAAGTTGAAAATATTTTGCGCTGATGCCAGTGCATTGGCATCTCCTTTATACAACTTGTAGCTAACGTGTGCACGGCTGGGATCCACCAAGGACGAAAAGCTTACTGTACCGCTGTCTGCAATCATAAGCTGGCGGTACATTACTTTAGTGCTTGCAGCATAGCAGGTAGTATCCTGCGGCCGCAATGTTCGCCTGCAGCCAAAAGTATCCGGTAAAGAAGTGTACTCCACCGCTTCCTGCAGGGGCTGCTGTATGCCGCCGGCAGCATTTATATAATCAGCCGCCCCCGGAACATGAAGGGAATAATTGTTTATGTCTTTACGGGTATAGGCAGTTATCGTTAGGCTGTACCTTGACCCAAGGTTAGTAAACGGGCATGGATTGATATTGAGGGCTGCTGTTTTATAAGTAATGGTATCCAGTGCAACAGCAGAATCAAGACCCAGCAACTGCACCACGTAATCACCCGGCGGCAGGCAGGAGAATGTGGTATTAAATGATGCGATGCCTACCAGGTCGGTGGTTTTAAGGTCTGCACAGTTTAACGTTACAGTATGCCTGAACAGGCGTGCAAGCGGCCGGGTACCGCATCCTGCAATATCAGGTTTTAAATTAAGGTCTGCCGTGGTTGGAAGCGTGAAAGTAACAAAGCTGCTCAGGTTATATTTTCTTCCATTAATAGTAACACCACCTGCAGGTACTGATGTTTCGCAGGCTGAAACACTGTGCCGGGCATTGCAGCCAAAATAACCCTGCACGGCGGCATTGCTGCCTGCAGGGCTTACAGGCAAAGTGCCCAGTGCGTGGGAAGGCGGAATGCCTGTAACCGGCAATGGCGCTGCTGTAGGCTCTGTTCCTCCGGAAACTACTCCCAGCCGTAATACATCGGTAAAATCTTTATGAATAAATAACTGGATGCTGTAAGTGGTGTTAGGCTCCAGGTCATCACAACGGTATTGTTTTACGCCGCAATGGTAACCGTTGGTAAGCAAACTGTCGCACCCGTCAATAACGGTAAGTATGCTGACAGGTGAAGCGGCCGCATTGCCACGGTATAGTTTGTAACCGAATTTTTTATAATCATTCCTCCCGCCACCGCCGGGGAAAAAACCGGTGGTGCCCGAAAGCATGACAAGGAGGTAATCCAGGTAAGCAGGCGTGGTGAAAGTGAACCAGGTGGTTTTATAATAATCTTTATACCCGGATAAGCTGGTACATATTTCTGTGGCATCATCTATTGAATGGCAGCCACCATCAAAATCCACTCTTTTTGCAGCAGCAGACACTACACCGAACGGATATGCCTGCTCAGGATGATCATACATAGCTCCTGTTTGATCGCTTATATCAACAGTAATGCTTACAGGGCCATTGGCTGTGGCTTTGGAAGACACCTGTATCAAATAATCTCCCGGCAGCACACAGGGATGGTAGGTATTTCCGAATGTAACAATGGGAGTGAGCTTTGAGCTGATATCTGCATTTGCCGGGAGGCAGTTGGCCGGCTGGTACACGGCAAAGCCCACATCCCCTGCGGGTATGGCCGAACCCGGCTGGGAAAGGGAAACCCTGACAGCCCTTACGGTAGCTATGCTGAACTTAAACCAAACAGATTTTTTATCCATCCCCGCCACCAGAATAGCCGGGGCAAAAGGCTCGCCGTTTTGCACTGTAGCATTGGCAATATTTACCTGTGATGATGCAAAGCTGCCGGTGCCAAAATCGCCATCGGAAATATTAATCACTTCTGCATTGCTGCAATCATCATTAGCAGGCGCCTGTGCCAATACCCCCGGAATTGCATAACCCAGTGTAAATAAAAGAAATAGGAAGGCTTTGTGTAGTTTTAAAAGCGTCATTAAAAATTGCAGCCGGTTTTAGCATTATTGAACCGGCAATGAATATAGGCAAATTTTTGCACCCGGAAACGGGTTAATGTATGTACGATACAATAAAGAAGTAACGGCCGGCATAGTGGAATTGTATGCTGCCAAAAAAAGAGAAGCAGGATGGCTGCAGGATTTTATTGCCCTGCAGCCCCTTTGGATTTTTACTGGTTCACTGTAATAGGCGCCTGCAATACCACGCCGCTGCCTGTTCTCACTTCTGCACTACCTTTTACAGTAAGTGCTTTTTTATTGATGAATTGCCGGTTATTATTCCTTGTTCCTGCATTTACAATGAGCTTACCGATCTTGTTGGGGAAAGACAGGCCGCCAAAACCATCCGGGTTTTTGCTGGCAGCAGCAGATGTATTTATCCCCAGCACAAGGGTGCTGTTGTTGCCGAAATCATAAGGGCATTTGAGCGTTTGGCTGGTTTCTCCAAACGGCGGGTCATTTATCTGCAGGGTACCTCCTGAAAAATTAAACGAGGCCATTCCTGCTGCTGCTTCAAATAATGCAGCGCCATCGGGTACGCTCATTTCCTGTGCGCCTTTATTGGCATCAATAGTCAATGTGCCGCCGCTCATAGTAAAGGTGGACGAAGCGTTGTGCTTTATCCTTCCGTTGATATACAAGCCGCCGTTGCTGATGTTTAATATACCGTAATTATCAGCCATATCAAAGCCTTCATCACCCTGTCCTAACCGCAGGGTATAGTTTGCATTATTAATAGTAAGCGTGCCGCCACTATTTATTCTCAACGCCCTGATGGTAACAGATGTATCCACCGTTACGCTGTGAGCTGTGCTGATGATAACGGAGTCGCATATATCAGGAACAACTCCTTTGCTCCATATAGCAGGGTTTTTAAAACTGCCGCCCGCAATGGTCCTGTTGATGCAATTGGAATTGTAAGGCATTATCACTTTAATGAGCAATGAATCTGCAAACCCGTTGTAAGTGAAGTTTACAATAGCGCTTCCTTCTTTTAAGCCATTGAAGGATTTGGTGGCAGTATCATAACTTACCACGCTTACCGAATCAATACTTACGTCAATACCCGGTGTACCTACGGCAAGGGGCACCCAGCTGCCACCATAGTTCACTTCATAATCGGTATAATAAGTACGCCCCGCCACTATTTCAACCACATCGGGCTTTACCCTGAAGCCCTGCAATGCTGCCAGGTTGTTTGGCGATACAGTGATGGAATCAACATAATAATCCACACCTGTGCCCGCCGCATTATTATAAGCTGCCATGGCCCATATTTTTGTTTCGCTTGCATAAGCAGCCAATGGCACCAGGTCAACAGACTGCTGTGCCAGGGTCTTTATTACCCGGAAAGAATCTGTATTCTGGAAATGAATGGTATAATAAGCCAGCCTTGTGCTGTCTTTTATCCTGAATTTGAGCTGAAAAATACTGTCGACCAATACCGTTCCGTTCCTGAGAGGCACATCAATTTTTATTTTAGTGGTATCATAAAAAGTTTGCGTTAAAGCGGCAGGCCTGCTTTGAGCGCCATTATTATTTGGCGGCCGCAGTGTATAAGATGTTTCGGGATCAGTATTCGCCGGCATTGCATTTGAAAAAGCAGTGCTGGATAGTTTGGTATTCAGTAATTGAAACACCCTTTCCCCCACATCCTTTCTTGATAATACTGCGCTATGGTTGCCATTAAGGCCTATAATAGTAATGGGTACATAGGTGGTATAAGAAACCGGTGGAATGATCGTGATGGGAACTTTTACAGGTATCTTAATAGTAATTGTATCATTGCCCCGGAATTTTGTAATAAAAGGCTGTGTCGCTTCATCCTGCTGGGCTGTCTGGCTTTTCATTGGCACCACAGCATCGCTGTAAGACAGGTAATTTAAATACCCCCGCTTTTCAGCCATGTAATTTAAAAACTGCCCCAGCATCCTGTCTTTGTCCAATGCCATCATGCCAATAAGCTTATCCCTGGTTTGCTGCGCCTGTATAAGATTGGGATAAGCCGCCAGGTTAAATGTATTGGCATAAGCTATTTGAACCAGCAGGCCGTATATTCTTGAAAGGCCATAATCAATAGTGCCCACGTCTGATTGGTTGTATTTATCCCAATTGATATTGCTTACCAGCATGTGGTTTTTTACAGGGCAAGCCTTCATATTTACCCCTCCTCTTGCATCAGTTACCTGCAGGTTATTCACAGCATCTGTGGCCACAAAATCACCATTCAGGCCAAACCAGCTTCCGCCGCCCACCGGCTTAAAAAAAC
>JBEHYP010000012.1:0-48054 GCA_048498115.1 Bacteroidota bacterium
TATACACCGGGGCTGTCTATGGTGCCGGTGAATGCATCCATTCGGGTAATACGGTTCAACTGGTCGTACCGGTACCCATACAGCAGGTTGCGGTTAAATTTTGCGATATCAACTTCCATTGCGCCGATATTGCCGTTATATAATTCTGCACCTGTTTTTACACCGGGTATGGGAGACATGGCAAAGCTGATAAAAGGATTTTTACCGTCTATTTTTCCTATGGCCGTATAATCATTTTCAAAGTAATGCAGGCTGAATGCATACACATCTTTTGCAACAGTGGCACCATCATTTCCCATATCAAGGCCATTATTGGTGCCGTTCACACCTTTAAGCCATCCCTGCAAAGTATAGGTATAGTCTATGCCCTGTACCCTGTTTTGCCCTATTTCTGCCCGTGCAAGCGGCCCATGCCGGTAATAATCATAAGCAGCATCTTTTTCCCAATAAATTTTATCCCTGCTTGTGTATACTTCTGTAATACGGTTTTCTGCATCGTATTTATACCGGTGATAGAACTGGTCGGGAGCAGCTGCCTGGTATGCCACATCGTTTACCTTGCCGCTTATCAAATCATAATAATAGGAGATTTTCTTAAAGCGGTTATTTTTCAGCTCTGCATCTTCAATGCACTCAATGCTTCCCATGCCGGTTGCATAGTCCTGCAGCAGTGTATCCACATTGCCATGAATATCGTAACTGTAAAAAGTGGCATTATCCCACACATAGCTGCTGGTGTCACGGTCTTTTACATAGCTATAGCTTACCCTGTTGCGTAGATTCTTTTGATACAAGCCGCTCATTGACCCAACCGTGGTAGCAATAGGCGGATAGGCAGTATCATATACCGTGTGCGTAAGCTGTTGCTTTGTTTCGTTGGTGGCAGTAGTGCTTAGCCAGGTATTCAATGCCACATCGTCCTGGCTGATTATTTGTGTCATTGCAGGGGCGCCGCCGGCTTTCGGTTTTTCACCTACTTCTACAATTCTTCCCAACGGATCATATAGCGTATAGCTGTAAGCGTTAGCGATTGATTGTTTGGCATTCTGGCTTACTACTAACCTGCCCAGCCTGTCGTACCAGAATTTGCTTATGCCTGCATCCGGTGTTTGCTGGATCACCACCTGGTTAAGGCTGTTATATTTATACTCTGTAGCAAGATTGCTGTTGATATTGCTGTTTGTATACAGTGCACCTGCTGCCCTTGCATTTTTTACATTGGCTAAATAAGTTGCAGTATAGTTTGGCTTTACTGCGGCCGGTGGCAATGTTTTTACAAGATTACCTGCCTGGTCATAATAATACAACGTGTAGTGATACTCTGCCGGTTTGTATTTTACATAAAACTGCTCTGTATAACGGGCATTCAGGCAGGTGGCTTTATACAGGCTGTCAAACCTGTTTATCAGGGAATCCTTTTGTTTTTCATACAGCACCTGTGCAATAAACTCTGCCTGTGTTTGTACAGCCCGGCAGGGTACTGTATCGGGGTTTATTACATCCCCCGGGTCAAATATTGCCTTATCCCAATTGCAGAGGAAACTATCAACGGGTATTTCAGGGGCATGGCAGGTTTTATAAAAATTAATGTATTCCGATGCCGGTTTTGTATAGCCTGTACGGTAGTTTAAAAATCTTGCCAGCAGGTTGTTTTCATCGATCTCATTTTGAGATAAGGATGATGCAGTATGCGGAACGGTATTGTATGACGGATATATTGTTTTAAATATGGCAATGAGGGAATCTGCCTGGTAGCAACTGATACAGGGTTTGGTATAATCGCATGACAAGAAGGAAGGAATAGGGATAAATTCGATCAAATAAATCATATTAAAAAATGATGTGGTGCAAGTTTCCCCACACCCTGCACCGTAGCGGTAGCCAGAGCCTCGTCCACATCCGGTACTATCTATCTGCCCAAAAGATACAAATTGATACTGGTGGCAAGGAGTTAGTGAAAGGTATAATTGTCCTGTGTCGCCGCAACTAACATTATAAGTATATGTAGTATCAATTGTAAGATCTGTTACAAAAATGGCACATGTTTCCCATAACGAATCACTGGCATATTTTACCAGTACATTATCTATTGATGAGTTGTTTACATATTGTGCTCCTAGCATTACAGGAACCGGAATTGTATCGCAGGATGATTCTTCAAGACTATTGGCTGCTGGTCTTTCGCTGTATGGCAAAAAAGTATTTAAGCAACTATCTCCATAAGCATTTTCACAGTGCAACAATCCATTCCATAATGTTTGTGTTAATGAATCATGGTAGCTTGTTATTAAAAACTGGTTCATGCTGCTATAGCTTGAGGTATCATAAGACAAAGCATTTGCTTCCTGTTTTAATGCCGTAAATCTTGCGCAATTGCAACTATCTATTTTATTTGAATAATTAACCGTCACCTGTGGATTCTTCCCATAAGGTTTCGGAAAATCTATTGTATAGGGGTTACAGAAATAATCACCGTTTGCAGGTGTAGCAATACCATTAGCAGCAAAAACATGGTTGATGATCAGTTCAAAATTCTGCGGATAGCTGCTGCTGAATGCGGGGCTTACATTTGATGCACCTGATGGGTTATTTGCATTAATGGAATGGTGGCACACCATCACCATACTATCAAGTATGGCATTAATGATATTATTTGCCGTTACACTGTCAGCATAAGTATCTTTATCAAGCAATGCCATCAATGTATCGCATTGCAGCAGCCTTGCTTTCCAGTATGGGCGCTGTGCTTCACATTTGTCAGTAGTAAATGCCGTGAGGATTGGCTGTACAGCAACACTCATTCCTGTGGTATCCCCGCTTTGTGCAATAGTATATGCATCTTCCCATCCACCCTGCTTAGCAACATCTGCTGGTTTCACAAAATATAGTTGTTTCCCCTCTACAATAAGCGTATCTACGTTTTCGGGTGTTAAACCAGTGGTATTGCTGTTAATATAATTAATGACCATCTCATTGCGATAGCCTAAATAAATACCCCTGAACTGCTCCCATATTTCATTCTTTTGCTGAGTGGTGGCGCTGCTTTCAATACCAAGCTTGTACTGTGTATTGATACAACCGGCTTTTAATAAAGAATCTACTTCTGCACAAAGCACAGTGCCATTAGCTATCCGCCAAATGGATGGGTAAGCACTGGTAGGCCCTGCGTAGTAAGTTAAATATGTTGACATAGTGGTTACATCAGCCGGAACATAGTTATTTACAAAATAAGGGTCATTTGCTAACGGATCATCATAACCCCTGGTGTGGGCTTCGGCATAGGTTTCACATGCCATCATATTATCAGCCCAATCATAAGTGCTCTGCAAATTGGTTTCCGCAAACTTCAGTTTATTAAATTCCGGGTGGTAATAAATCAAGCTGTTTGTCCAGGAGTGTTCCGCCATTCCTGCAAATGCTTCGTCAGTTATTGTGCTTAATATGGGCATAATGTTAAGGTCTGTTTGCCCATCTTCTGTAAAATAGGAAGAACTGCTTCCCGTTTCCGTTACCGGGTTTTTAAAGTAAGGCTTATTGGTTGTACCGGAATAACTTGTGGTGAATATATTGTATTTCGCTTCCAGCCTGCTTAGCCCGTTATACCTTGCTGCAATTGAATCAACGGGTTCTGCATACTGGCCTGTATAGGGAAACATATCATTCAGCATCTGGCTGCGGATGATTGAAAGTGTTGCAAATGCAGGATTTAAAGATGTACCACAGGCACTTACACAGGCAAGGGAATCTTCCCTGAACTGGGAATATATAATTGCATCAAACGAATGATTAGTTGTGGGTGTATCAATTCCGTTAAGGTATTTTATCCTGTAATTAGTATATGTACCCAGGTTGGCAATACAACTATCGCAAATGATGGTACTGCCGGGTGGCGTGCCGCAATCCGAGGTAGCGAGCAGGCCATTGTACACGGAATCATATATTACTTGCTGGGTTTTGCATAAAAATTCTTTGAGCGCACTGTCCTTCCGTATCGCAAAAAGTGAATCATTGAGTGTGAGTGTTTTTCTTACGATATATGACCCGGTGGCCAGCGTAGTATCAAAACTAATCTCCTTTACCGGCGAGGTGATGCCATACCCGATAAAGCCCATTGAGCTGTCGCATGCATCTGCTGCCGGAACGATCTGCAAATTATGATACTTTTTTACAACAGGTATCGTATCGGCACAGCTTTCTCCTTTAATGGATATTTCAAGATCATACTTGCAATCAAAACAGATATGCTGGCCATTGCAGTTAAGCAGGTTAATAATGGCGGGATCGAGTTTATAGGTAAAGCTATAATGAGTAGTGGCAGGCGCTGACAAAGAACTGACTGATTCTATTGAATTACCCTTAATGATATTAGTGGCCACCGTTGCCAGTGAGTCGGTAAGCGTATCGCTTGTGGCCGGGTAATACGTTGTATTGTTTTTTATTGAATCAAGGTTAGCGGGCACATCCCCGGCAAGCGCAGTTGCAACAGTACGTCCATGCATATCCACATAGCTCACGCTCATTTGCCCGTTGGCGTCCAGCACCATATTTTTAAAATAATGGCTGGCATCCCCTGCTTCTGTTCCAAACAGGGCGTCTAACTCCGGCTGTGAAGGTTTGCTATAGAAATATTTTGTTTCGTGACCGCTGTTTATTTTATGGCTTGTACCAACACCTCCCTGACTTAATACCCGCTGGGTTGCATCATCGGTAAACCTTGTTTCGGTATAGGCATAGCCGCCTGCATCGGGAACAAACTTTGTTTTGTTCTCTGTGCCCAGCCAGGGGTTATATACCGAATAATATTTTCCATTGCCAAAGGTATCAAGCTGCGGAGCGCTGTTACACTTAACGGCTGCCGGTGTCAGGTCAAAATACCGGGCCGGGTCATCTGTTGCTGATTGGCCAATGAACCGGTTAAATCCTTTAAAATACTGGATGGTGTTATCAATAGTAGGTGTGGGCAATATCTGCACATTGGCACGCCCCTGCAGATCGTAAATAGTTTCCGCCACCACGGTATTACCGGTGCTGTTATCTTTTGTAACAGTCTGGCGGTTTCTTAGTGTGCCGTCAAAATATTGTATGACCGATTTATACTTTCCGCCTTCTGCGTAGCTGGTGGTGCTCTGCCAGTTCAGGGTTGAATCATGCCCGTTAAATGCAAACGAATCAGGAACAGACCAGGTACCTGCAATAAAACCTCCGTCATTTTTCCTGTATGCTGCCCTGATACGGAAGTATAGTTTTCCCACACCATCATACAATAATGGAATATTGAAGTTGTTTTGATCATAATCCAGATCGATCCTTGTACTGTTGTTTTGAAAGAGTTTATTAAAATCTACAGTGGAGCCATTTGAATAAAAGCCCAGCATTTCTTTTTCCACCCATGCCCATTCCAACTGTGATATATTGTTATGTGTTGCAGCATTCCATGTCCATTCCACTTTCAGGGCATCGGTTAAATCTGTTGTTGTTACAGAAGCCGGTGTGAGATAACCTGGATTTGTTGAAAGCGAAAAATACCGCAGCACCCTCATTTCATTTTCCAGTTGTAATACTTCCAATGGATTCCACCCGGCATAACCGCTGAGGTTTACTGCGCCGTTTACCGTTACTTCCACTTTTTCTGAGGCATCAAGAATAAGATACGACCTTGTTTTAAACTTTGAACCGGGAGTTGTATCGTAATTAAGGGTAATGGATTTATAGAGCGTAACCGGGCTTGCGGCAAGGGTTGCCCATGTCCGTATTTTTAAATTAATAACTGCAGTAAACCCTGATTGGGGGAATGTAGTTGCCTGCTCGTTAATCTTAAACGTGATAATATTTTTTATAATTTTTGAATTCTCCCCCTCACTACTATAAGCAAGGGTACAGTTAGCAGTATTTACCAGCGCTGTGCCTGTAATAGGCATTACGTCTATTGTTTCTTTGCCTTCTTCAAATTGCGCTACAACGGAAAGATGAGCTGTTATTACTGCCAGCAACAAACAGAAGGGCCTGTATAAAAATCTTTTTTTCATACAACTGGTATAGTTTTAAATATGCCTGAAATAGTTTTGTGCCATCATCAGAATAATTGTGTTATTTCATAATCACTGTATGCGCCTTTTGCTATGAACTTATTTTCTTCCGCACTATATACAAGCTTTTCTGTCCATAGCGGCATTTTCATCGCTGCTTCTTTTGTTGTATCAATATTTTCAAAGGACACCTCTACAGACTGCCTTCTTACCCAATACTTATTCCCTTCTTTTTTTTGAATTAAAACAGCATCGTCAACTCCATCAGCTTTGAGCGCTGCCGCCACTTCTTCACTCCAGGGCTGCTGCATGGTGATCTGCATATCAAATACCGATGGCATTGAGGTGGCATTGCTGTATGAAAGGCTGACATTTGTAGTGATGGTTGTATTTGCATCTTCTTTGGTGGTCTCAAAAACGATCTTACTACTTAATCCATTTTCCGTTTGCGTAGCAGTAAAGTGTTCTCCTGTTAACTTCTTCAATGCGGTATTGCTGACCGGTAGCTCTACTAGTTTTTCAAATTCCTTCGGGGACGCTTTGTTCACCCAAATGGTTTTTCTTGCATGATTCACTTCAATATAAAAGCTGTCCTGGAAATAGGTTTCTTCTATTCCGTTACCGGAGTACATACTGTTACCGTTTTTATAAAACATTCCGGCGGTTGTAATGGTGTCCTCCGGCTGCGTCACCGGCACCGAAGTAACTTTGGTACGCATGGAATAGCTAATGTATGGTTGCGAACCAAACGACATCACTTTAGCAAACTCATTTACCAGCGCAGTGTTATCGGCATCTTTTTGGCCGTAACAGCCTGTTACAGCAAACATTCCTGCCAGTATATATACAATACGCATTAGATAATTTTTAATGAACAATTTTGAATATTATTACTGCACATCTGTTACAATTCTTTGTTTCGCACTTCTTGTTTCGTTGATTGTTTTTATTCCCTGGATTGTTTCTTTTTTAACCCGTACCAACTGGCCTTCTTCATCATATTCATAAAATGTGGCGTAGTTGTTTTCATCCAGTTCCGCCGAAATCCGGAGTGTGCGTGGATCGTATACATAACTTTTCATATTGGCATTGAAAGGGTGGATGCGGATATCATCCACATACATCGGGGCACTGTTTGAATTGACAAATTTTATCTGTGCCGAGCTTGCATTTGCCGGGAGGATAAAATCACCTTCTATTTTTTGCCAGCCATCTATTATTGCCCCGGTGCGTTTAATTTTTCCAAGCCCAACATTAACAGCATCGCTCCATACTTGTATATCGCTGTTGGTATAGTCTGTTTTGGTACATGGGTCCGTACAATCTTCTTTTACCCATGCACTGAACTGCATTTTTTTATCCCGTTGCACAGCAAATGTTGGATTTATCATTGAAGCAGCACCTTCGATAGGCCGGCGAAAATGACAAAATGTACTGCTGTCGAGGGTTTTGTATGATGGCCCGGGTATATTTGCTACACAAGAAAAGTGGCTATAAAGTCCATGGTCCTCTGGCATGTCTTGATGCAAATGGTAAAAATATATATCTGACTCTAGTGAATATATGCCAGGAGTTAAAAAAACAGAATCCGTGAGGGTCGAAACATAATAACTAGCCTCGTTGCCGACAACATTCATATCACCACAAACAATGAGATGGTCATTCATTAGAGTATGATTTAATGAATATATCTTTATTTCTAACCGGGCAGCATTCACGCCTCCCGTCATGTTAGCAGCCCAATCCTGAACACTTAATTGAAACTTATAGTATTGGCAATTTGTTATCTTAACATACTGTTGGCCATTTAACCGGTAAGCACTATAATTACGATAACTGTAAGATGGCAAACCAGGGAGAAGTGAATCATACAAATAGTTCGAAGATGTTACTAAATTTCCAAACCCAACACCCATATAACTATAATTTGAAAAATCTATACCTATGACGCTAGTCTGGTCGGTGTAACTCGATGGTAGAAAAACCGGTGTAACATCTTTAAATGTTATGTTCCCGCCGGGATTACTTAGTCCTACTACATTAGTCACTGCATTTACTAGTTCAAAACTATCTGCATTTACTGTAGCTATTTTCAGGGGTACTGTTTGAGTTGATGAAGGCTGAATCTTTAAAACCTGTTTGCCACTATGCGCTGCAAACCCTAAGCTGTCAGCACTCACAATACTTCCTGCACTTCCCAGGTATATATATTTCTTCTCCGTACATGTATCCTGAATCCCGGCATTTATCCGTTCATTATAATTGTGATCTTCAAACCCTTCTGCAAAACCCTCCCCATACCTGGCATTTTGAACAACAGCCACCGGCAGACCCTTATTAAATCCATATTGGGCAGCAGTATAGCGGTTTAATGCATCTTTTGTTTCCAGTTCCTGTCCCTTTGCATTTATTTTCTGCACCCGGCTGTTCCAAACCCACTTTGTATTTGATTGGTCAGGAACAAGGTTATTATAAGCGTTAAAATCCCAGTATAACTTAAAACTATCCAGATACCCATCTTCCCTGATATTGGTTATGTTGCTAAAATCTTTTTCCTGCCTGTTACCGTAAAAAACAAGGCTTTGATATGGCTTCAATGTGCCAATAAGGCCTTTGCAATAAGGATTTATTCTTTTTTCCAGGTAACCATTACAAGTTTCTTCTTCAATAGTGGCGCACAAACTTGTATCATAGTAGGAAAGATATTGTTTAATGAGGTCATTATCTGTTTGCCATTTTTCCTTCAATTCAACAGCAGTTGCACTAACTACTTTGGACTGTTCATTGACAACGAGTTTACGGTAACTGCTGACATCCTGAACGGGGTTTTTCTTTGCAGATACAGTGGCGACATTCAGCCCTAAATTGTTTCTTTTGCCGCTCCTGATAATTCTTAGTGAAACATTATTTCTTGTGAACGGCATTCCTTGTTCATCAAGAAAAATAATATTCTTTGAAGGAACGGTTAAGGCGGTAGTATTTTTATGTGTATCGAATGCCCAAAGCTTTACTGCAGAAGCTGAAGGAGCAATACACCCTGAACTTCCGGCACCGGCGCTTGTTATATACAGTTCATCCCCACTCTCAAATATAGTATCGGTACTGTTTGTAATTTTTCCATCATAAAAATTAATCCCTGTATATTGAATGCCAATATTTTTATACGCAGGTGCTACGCTGCTGTATGCCCAATAGGCCGGATAAGTAACATTGTAAATGGAATCATTAAATTCATTGGCTGTTTTGGATACAACCGGTGCGCCAGTTTCAGCATCATATACTGTGTTTTGAGTACTTATCACACTTCCTTTATCCATGACTATTACGCTGTCTTCAATGGCGTGGTAGTTGATAAGCTTAGTGCAGGTCACGGCACGGTATTTATTCTCCTGGTATGTTTTCAACGGCCAAAGCGTAAAAACGGTATAGATAAACAAGCCAAAAGGAAAAATATCCACCTGGGCTTGCCCATTAAATCCATCACTGGTTATTTTAAACTCCCGTACATCTGTCATTAACTCAACATCAATGCCCATATTACCCCTGGCAATGGCGCCGCCACTTTCATTGTACACAAAATCAACTTTATCATTCAATCCCTGTTTGCCTGTATTTTTATATGTATGATATGAATATGATAAAGGTGTTTTTTCATCGCTTTCGCTGTAGGCAGCCTGCGATCTCATCCTGCCGTGCATATCGTTGGTTTCCACCAAAAAGCCCTGTGATATTGTCCTGCGGTTGATGATCTCCTTATACAAAAAACTCATGAACGGGTTTTTGCTATACTCCTTGACCGACATGCCCGTATAGGTGGAATAAGTAGGATATTCTTTGGCCGTGTAAAATTCTGTTACCTGTTTGCCGATCGCAGATCGTAAAGTCGAATCGCCATGTGTCCCTTTGCGGTGGATAGACCTGACAGTAACTTTACTATACCCCACACACGGAGAAGGATATAAACCTTCAAGCATAGGCATTTCAATGGCGCCATACTGGGCAGGGGCCAATGGCAACTTATTGCTGAAGTTCACAATCTCCCTGAATGGGTTTTCTTCGCTGCCAATCCCGGGCTCATAGGACGCAACACCGCTGCTTATTACAACATCTTTCCCGTTAACCTTTTCTGTAGTTGTATAATCGTATTCCTGTCCATATTTTGAATTATACTGACCTGTCATTGCATTCCAGTTATCCTGCATGGTTACCCGTTTCACCCGTTGGCCGCCTCCATATTTAAACTTATCACCATTAGCAAGGCGAATAAAGGATTTATTAAGCACAATGGTTTTTGCCTTCCCATCGTCTCTCATCCTTGTATCTACGTTTTTAAATGCCGATTTGATATTAGAAAGCATAGAGGTACACATATCCAGGAATGCCGCTATACCATCTACATCTACCCTGTACCCCGGGAATGCCTGGGCAGGGATATTGTTAGTAAGGAATCCAATAGCACTTTTTGCAAGCGGGCTCTTGCCATCAACAGGTTTTAACTTAAGATAGATGATATGATCGGAGCCAGTACACAGCCCGTAATCATCATATTCAGCATATATTGTTAATGGTTCCACTCCATCGGGCATGTTTACCTGCAATTTGAAAGCAAGCTGCTTTAAGGATTCCAGGTATTTGCTGTAGATTTCTTTCTTAATATTGGCAGGTCCCGTGCTTGTAATTGGATTTGTAACATCAATGTAAACGTAATAGTTATCCTCTACGGAGTTGGAGTTGTTGTACAATGCATTGGCAGATGTATAATTAGCATCAATGCCGAAGCCGTATATGCTGAACATATTGCAGGCCCGTCTGTCCTGCACATAGGCATAGTCGTCTGCTTCATAATCCACTTGTATCTGTCCACCGGATGGCAGAAGGATCTTTTTCAGCGACCATGCCGCAGCAAAACTGTCTGAAAGTGATTTTGAATTTAACGTATAAGGATAGTCCACACTCTTTAAGCCTGAGGGATTATCAGCGGCATTTTTGTAGGTTCCCCACCGGTCAGCAGCAGCATAAGCATAGGAAGGGTTATTGAAACCATAGTTAAAAACATACCTGTCCTTTTTCAGCCTGCTCTGCCCGTTATAAGTAAAATAAACAGACTTTAATGTAAGCTTCCCGCCGGAAGGGTTGTCGGGTGTTCCATTACACAGGGAATAATCATACTCGAAGTTTACTGATTTAACAGGCTTTGCATTATTGATCCCTTTTTGTTTGATCTCTGATTTTGTGTACAGGTCGATACGGCTTAATTTCTTATTGGCGTCCTCGGCGTTGTTCACTCTTCCGTCCATATCGCTATATACACCTTTAGCGTCATTGCGTGATTCCGTTCTAAAGATTGCGATCATTGATTTGGATTCGATAGAACCGAGATACCAAACTTCCCGCTCCCCATAACTGATACTTGCTTTATTGTCCCGCTTTTCAGTTCGTATACCTTCATTAAAAAAAGCCTTCATTGCCGCAGCATTATTCCGGGGTGTACGCCACCTGTGGAGGCTATCCGATCTTTTATAATTAAATTTTACTGCGTTCCCGATATCATCTTCTGTTATGCCATCATTTGTCACATCTACATAATCAGGCGAAAGCAGCCCGGTGAGCAAAAAAGAAGATGCATAAGCTGGCGTTTCCTGCGACTGCACATAGCCGTCTATTTTTGCCTTGCTTTGGGTATGTTGTGAGTTTACCGTGGGTTCATCACTTTCATAGTTCACCAGGTTGGTTGCAGCATCTGCATTTGCCTTTACAGAAAAAGTAAAATCCTTTTGAATGACATTGTAAACAGGTATACCATATACATAACGCATTCCGCTTTGCTCAAGGACTGTGATTTCGGAGATATGATGGCCTTTCCTGTAACCTCCCACACGGAGTATTTCATTATACTGGATAAGATTGCTGCCATTAAATGAGCCGGTATAATTCCGGATTGACTTTTCTAAGCCAATATTAGCAGCATCTGCTGCTGTGAGCATGGTCGTCACCTGTGTCCGCTTTTCCCGGTGTTGCAAGCTTTTGCCAACATATACCGGTGAAACAGTTCCTTTTTCAGTATTCGTTTTTTTATCAAACCGTTCCAGTTGGGTTTCCAGCCTTGTATTTACATTGGTTCCCCCCAACTTAAAGCGGACTAAATCGTCCCCGCCAATCCGGTTTAATTGTTCTTCGTTTGTAACAGAACTTTCTCCCGGGTTTTTGAAGTATACGTTTTCAAATGAACTATTAGTTTGAGGGCGTTTGAACTGCATTGTTTGCAATAAGGTATTGTTTGCATCCTGCCAGCCGCCTGCACGGGTGGGAGTACTTACAATGTTCCAGTTTCCTCCATAGTGCCCCGGCGGAGCAATATCAACTCCAATGGATAAATTTTTATCTTTTGAAACGGTAACATTATCTTTCATAAAACCCATATCACCCCTGTAGGCACGTATGGAACCCCCGGTACCTTCTCCCTGGATAGAAAAAATATCATACGAATACTGCGGCGCTGAAATAATGGGGGTGTTGGGTGTAACTTCACCGTCATTCAGCCGGTTAAAATCCATGACTGCATTGGGGTTGTCATTTGCATTTTCAGAATAAATAAATCCAACCAATGGTTTTTGTATGGTCTGCCACTCAACAGGTACACTTGTTTCGGAATAATATCCAGTTCCGGTAGCTGCGCCTCTGATGCCAAATAATCCTCCGCCTAATTCAAGCTGTCCTGAATAATATGCATTCTGCATTGGCATGCGGAGTGTGGGCATATAGCTTGGCTTTGCAAAGCTGAATGTGCTACTGCCTATGTTGGCTGATATATGGGCATCTTGTTTTGAGTACTTTTTTGCATTCTCGTATTCATCGTACTTTTTTGCATCATACTTACTGTAAAAACTCATTTCTGAATGTAGTGTCAGGCTTGAGATACCTGATCTGGAATTGTAACTTGTATTGAGCCCTATTCCAGATTGAAGATTTTTCCCCAGCAGGGGCATATTTGCGTTTAAAGAAGGTAACAATGTTAAGCCCGAACGTGAACTTAACTTAGCGCCCAACCCGAGGTTTAAAGAAGCACTGAAACTATCGGTAGCAGATTTTTCAAATTTGATTTTATCAAAAGTTGCAAGTGTGATAGATGTTTTTGCCCCGAGTTCAAGTTCCGGCCCGAGGTAATTATTATACGAAATTCCCAGCGATAAATTGATATTGGGCTTTTTCCACCCTACAAATTCACCATCTACGCCCAGTTCTCCACCCCATGTCCTGTTGGGTTTTGTATTTTGTTTTTGGATCAGCAAATCTGTTCCGTCAAAATCATCAGGCACCCCTCTCATATTCCTGCTTACAGTGCCGGGATTGATGTTCCAGCCCAGTCCAACCCAGCTTGCTTCCTGGTCCATTGTGATGCCTCCGGCATAAAAAAGATTGACCGGGTACCCACCCACATCCAGTAATGGAACGCTGTATGAAAAATCACCCGTAAATAAATTGACAAGATTATCTGAACCGGCCTGTTTAAACGAAGCGGCTTCAGGAGACGATGGCCCGCCAATCAATATTTTTTCTCCTTTATTTACTATTCTCATTTCTTTTTCTTTCTTACTTGCCTCATGCGGCAACGAATGTCCAGTAACTAAACCTGGGGCCGGAACTTTGTTTTCAGCCGTGTATGCCGAAGAAAAAATATCTGTAACCTTATGTGGCATTCCGGTGGTGTATGAAATGCCCTCATTCATAACAGCAGCGGTTGTACGCAGTGGAATGATCAATTCCAAATAAAAGACGATAAAGAGCATGTAAGCTATGGGCTTACGGTACTTACCTGATAACTGTACTATCATAAAATGCAGTTAGTTTTTTTTCAGAATGAATGTTAATGAATGAAACTTATTATTCCTGTCGGCTACTTTTACCTTGTATACTTTATCGGGGACAATCCTGTTGTTTACAGGAAAGTCAAAATAATTATCGCCCTTTTGAATTACCTGCTTCACTGTGTAAATAAGTTTTCCCCTGTCATCATAAAAGCCAATATCGGAAGCATGCGCCTGGTCAAACGAAAAATACTTGATATGCAAAGTGTCAGACTGAACAGAATATGTGCCCTGCAGATCGTTTTGCAATACCATATAAGACGAGCCTTTTGCAGCAGGTTTCAATATTTCTTCTGTAAGGGAAAACGTCCACACATCAGTAGCGGCAGAATAATTATTTCCATTTTTTGCTATTACCTGCCATGCGTATAGTTTCCCTGTATCAAGGGCAGCAAAGGTGGCTGGATAATTATCCATCGGCTGATCCAGGTTACTTTTACTATAAATGGGCAAATTATACTGGATCGCTTCTGTGCCGGATTGGCCCGGCAATACTTCAACAACCGTCAGATCATAATTTAAATCGTTAAACAGGTTAAGCGGAGATGGCGGCATCCAGGTAAACAATGGATATGGGCCAGGCAGTACCGATTGATTTGCCGGTGCATTTAACAACGGAGGGCTTAATGGCTCAATATTCATAGTAACGCATTCTTCCCCAAGCGGAGAAGGGTCTTTGTAATCAGCAAGCTGGTAGCAAGCTATATATGATCCCAGTGGTAAAAAATCATCTGTATAGCCGGGTTGCACGTAATTGTAGACGACAGGATTGAGTTGCCCTGGAGAAAGTACATTTGTTCCTTTTGACAAAAAAAAGTTGCTGCTGTTTGCAGAAAAAACTACCTGCCCGGTAACAGCATCTTTCAGGCTCATTCTGATATTTACCTCGTTTACATCACTGTTGTTTATAACGACAAGGTTCCATAGCTGCTCTTTGTGAACAAAACCTGCGGAAGGTACCTGTGCAGTTATGGCGACCTGCCCGTGTACTGCAAAACAGGCAAGTCCAATAGATAACAGGGCAATGCGCTTTATCATGGTTTAAAAATATTTGTACCAGGTCACCCGCCCTGTCTCGATAGGATAGAGTGACTGGTTTGTTGTTGGTAAATAACTTTTGTCATATTGAAAATGAAAACTCCCTAGTTTTTTTATATCAATTTTCAGCAAAGCCTTTCCACCCCATAGCGCAACATTGGAAACAGGCTGGTTATATTTTGCGCCAGCCCCGAACTTCAGCCATTTTTTTAGTGAGTACTCGGCGGATAATTCGGTTGTTGAATATTCAATGAGCGATTGTTTTGTATAGGAATAACCTGCCTGCAGTTGTAGTTTTTTTAAAAACACTCTTTGCGAAGCATAACAATTAACGCCCCGGTATAAAATAAACCCCGAATCAGTAGCCTGGTTAAAATACCGGTTATATATGAATGAACTGTTCATATTTATCTGCCGGAAAGAATAATTATAAACCAGCGAGCCATTCAAAATGTAGTACGCCGTCTCGTTTATTTTTTCTGCATTCACCATATAAACCTGCGTTCCTGGATAGTACCCAATGCTTAGAAAAGGATATTTGGGAACCTGTATATTTACGATAACGCTCTTAAAAACAGTATTCGTTTTATAGGTCTGTTCTGCGAAAGGGTTGGTAAAATCATTACTGCGAACCATTAATGTAACGCCAATCTTATTCTTTAGCAATGGCTGATCAATCCTGGCCATCCAGGCAAGCTGATTGGTATTATAACTAAATAAACTAAACGACTGAAAGTATTCTCCCGTCCTTCGATAAAAACCACTAAGCTTTGTATTGGTTTTTGTAACAAGCGCCTGCCCTTTTATATTAATACCCATGTTAGTCTTATCACTAAACTTGATCAAGGGGGAAGCTTGTTTATCACTTAAACTTCCGTTCGATGGCTTGGTGGATTTGGCAAACTCTGCACTGAAAAAATTATTTGCATCTTTTTTGAAAATTGCCTCAACAGAATAGCCCAAAATACTTTCATAGTTTCTCACGCTGTCAGAAAGCCGGTACTCCGCAATGCTTTTTCTTCCCTGAAAGATTGAAACAATAACAGCCCGTTTATCCATATTACCAATTCCCATCCTGCCCATCACGAGATACTGGTTGTTTTTTATTTCACGCTGATTAAAGAAATCACGGAACCGGTAATCTATTTTCCCTGCGGCAAAGGCTATATAATAAGATGGGTTATATTCAATGTTTACTCCTGTAAGGGTAATGTTTTGTGCAGTGAGTTCGGTATAATTGACGGGAGCCCTGCCAATACTAAAACTCTTAATATTTGCCAGTTGTTTTTCAAAATTGCTGACTTTAAATCCGGTGTCCTGTTCACGGGCAATACTCGCCAGTTCTTTATTGCTTGTTGCTTTATAGGCTTCCTGTTTTATCTGTACTATTTTTCTCTGTATTTGGTTCCTAATGCTGTCAACTCTCTTTTGTGTCTCATGTGCTTTTGCTATGAGAGAATCGAGCTCAGCTTTTTCCTTATCATACTTTTTCTGATAACTCTGTTTGAGCGTATCAATTTTGCTTTGATAGTTTTTCAGTTTTTTACTTTTGCCCGCAATCATTGGATCAGCGGAATTTCCCAGGCTATCGAGGCCGTTATTTTTATTCACCAGGTCATTTGCACCTGCCGGTTGCAGGGACGGATTTGATTGCCGTTCCTTTTCTTCAATTATTTTTTGCAACGTAGCCGGGCTTTCTAACTGCAATTTGAGTGCAGTGATCCTTTTAAGGGTATCTTCAAGACCTTGTAATAACTTTTTTAGTTTAGGGTTTTGCATTAGTTTGGTTGAAATAGTATTAACCAGTTTTTCTTTTGCATTAACCGAATACCCCATCCTGTCAAAAGAAATTACAGGGTCTACAAAATTTTTAAAAAAGGGCGAATTACTTTGCCGTAGTACGAAAGCCACTTTTAACGGATATTTTTCTTTGTATAAAATATTCATATCTACCCTTTCTGTATGTTGACGAAAATCCTGCTGACTGAATGGCGTATCTATTTTCGATCTGTATAAAAAATCATAAGAAATATTACCGTGTACCACTAAAAGTTTAGGATTGGTTTCAGCTTTATCTTGCAGATGATCCATCGCACCTCTAGTTGACGGAAAAAATATTGCTTTTTTGAACCGCCCATCCTGAAGATACCCGTACCTGTATATTCTTACTACTCCTGAATCCTGCCGGATATTCGGTATTTTCTTCTTAAGTAAATAATCAACATACTCATTGTCAATAGAGGATTTTACTAACACAAATGAATCGGTAAGACGGAAGAAATCAATCACAGAAGTGTCTTGTTTTACTTCGGCTTGAATTGAAACACTGCTTGATAAAATTGTACGTGTTTCCAAATTCACACTTTGAGCAAATGCGACAGATGCAACAAAAAAGAAAAACAATAAAAGGGTAAATCCTATTATATTCATTTTAGGTCGCAGTATTTTAGCAATAAAAATTAAAATGATATTCTAACACCGCATAGCAAATACGCCCTCACTATGAAGGTCTAGTACAGTATTCAAAACCCAAGAATTAACAGGCTCCCGGCTGACACGAAACATAAACTACCTCATGTCCTAGACATGGAAGCACCTTAATAGTCAGGCTAACAATAAACCGAAATGCAAAACATAGAAATTAATCAGGCACAGTTTTAAAAAACTGTCGGGTCAACATGATGGCACTTACACTACCTGACATTAAAAACTCGAATGGATTAGTAAAGAACATCCTTCAAAAAGGTAGAAAATTGATAATGCTAACGTAGAACATTATGGCTTAAAAAACAACAGGTGCAGGAATATTTTTTTTCTGCAACATGGCAAAACCCGCTACAGTACTACATTCCAGCGACTGTATTACAGTAAAAATAATAACTAACATATGCTAAAAACCGTATTTTCCACATAATGTTTGCTTCATTAAGATGTTACTTTTTTAGAGAAAGCGCTATCTATGTACTAACCCAGCCTACTTTCGCTTCATCTTTGTCTGCCTTCTTCGCCTGGTCTGCCACGGTCTTCATTTCCTCCGGGTCTATCTGTTGCCAGGCAAGGTTGAGCGTCTTATCATAGTATTTTTCCGATTCAGAAGAAAGTGTGTTGTACACTTTGTTGTCTTTGTTTAACTCTTCTGACATGGTGATGTTTTCCGGTTATACCTCGGATCTAGTTCGATGCCGATCTCGTCATTAAGAAATAAGGGGGATCGGAATAAAAAATTACATTCTTACTTTTCGTTCAGAATTAATTTCCGTTATTAGGTCTAATGCATCTAAATTATAAACGGATATTTTTCTGTGGATAGCAATAAAGCTAATTCTCTCCTTCAATTCATCTTTATAAAATCTACAATTAAGCTTATAGCTGTTTGTTATCAATTGGGTTGTGCCGCCTTTAGTGCTGTTTTTTAACAACCAGGTGATTTCTGGCACAATTTTTTTCCTATACCTGCCACCTGTAAAACAGGATTTCTTCATCTCTAAAACCAAAGCATTATGAAAAAAATCGTAGGAATATTGGCCATCGCTGCTGCACTATTTGCCTGCAAGGGCAACAGCAATAAGAGCCCTGCCGGAGAAACCACGGTTTTATCTGCAGCAGATTCAGTAAAAATAAAAGACCTGGGCAGGCAGAAAGCAAAGGCAGAAAATACCGCTCCCAAAGTTGCGGTAACCAATACAACAAATAATGCAGCCAGTGCTACAGCTCCTGCAGGCGAAAACACAACTACAGCACCAGCCACTACGAAGAAAAAAGGCTGGAGTAAGTCTGCACAGGGTGCAGTAATCGGCGGCACTACAGGCGCAGTGGCAGGCGCTATTATCGCTAAAAAAAATAAAGGGGGTGCCGCTGCTATGGGAGCTGTGGTAGGCGCAGGTGTCGGTTACACTATTGGCCATTCTAAGGATAAAAAGGATGGAAGGGTTAAACAGTAATACACGGAACATAACGTAACCGGGTATTCGAAAAAATTACATAGCCTTACATTTCAACATACAGCAACAGGGTTTATCATGCAGCCAAAAAATGATGCATTGATGAACCCTGTTTTATTACAGAGCTTTGTAACAATGCTTCCCTTCCTATATACTTTGAGGAGTTTAATTGTACTGTCATTTAGATGCCGGTTAATACCACATAGGTTTTTCTCGGGTGGACCCGGTTAATTTTCGGTTATCCCTTTAATCATCTGAGTTCTGTAGAAAAGTGGGCCTGGCTGTTTGTAGAGTTATTTTCCCATAAAAAATTTTCCTTTAGTTTTTATGCACAATTAACAAAAGGGCATGGTTATTATGAATAGATGAAGTTGTAAATAAATTCTTCACTGGCTTAATGCCTTAAATTTTTTACTTTATGAAAAAGATGATCATTTTAATTGCCATGGCCTGTTTTGGAAAAATTGCTGCTGCGCAAACAGATACCATCCCTTCAGGAGATGCGGATTACAAAAATGCCTATATTACTGTGCAGGCAGGCTCCGTATTAGTGGTAAAAGACAGCAAGACAACAAAACTGGACAAAGATAAAACGCTGAAAGACGGTACCATTGTATCGCCTGACGGAACAGTGAAAACAAGCAGCGGCAACACAAGCAAACTCAATGAAGGAGATAAAATTTATTTCGATGGCCGGCTTAGCAGCACAAAGAAAGATTAATAAATACCTGGCTTGGTATTATTTAGTTTATTGCTCCCTGTAAAAACAAAAAAGCCTGCAATTTTTCGAAATTGCAGGCTTAAAAAATTACCGGCCTATTTACGAGGGTACTACCAGCCTGAAGCCGTTTCCGTGGATATTCACTATTTCAATCGTATCGTCTTCTTTTAAATACTTGCGCAGCTTGGCAATATATACGTCCATGCTCCGGCCATTAAAATAAGTATCGCTGCCCCATATCCTTTTAAGGGCTGCTTCCCTCGGCAGCAGGTCATTCTTGTATTCACACATCATCTTAAGCAATTCATTTTCCTTTGGCGAAAGCGTTTGTACTTTACCGTTAACCGCTAATTCCCTCAGCCTGGGGTTAAAATGGTATTTGCCGAGGTCGTATTCGGCGTTGGCCTCCTCTTTATGTATTTCTTCGTTTCTTTTAAGAATGGCTTTTATTTTCAGCAAGAGCACTTCACTGTCAAAAGGCTTGGTAATGTAATCATCAGCACCCAGCTTATAGCCCTGTATGATATCTTCCTTCATTGTTTTTGCAGAGAGAAAGAAGAGGGGCACATCAGGGTTGATATCACGGATTTCTTCTGCCAGTGTAAAGCCGTCCATGTTGGGCATCATTACATCCAGCAGGCAAATGTCAAACTTTTCCCTCTGGAAGGCGGCAAGGCCCAGGCGGCCATCCCTTTCCAGCGTTACGTCATAATCGTTCAGCTCCAGGTAATTTTTTAATACCATTCCCAGGTTTGCATCGTCTTCGCACAAAAGTATTTTCGGTTTAGTTGCTTCCATTTTTCTAAAGTTTGTGAACAAATAAAATCATTTGCTTTTTTAATATGGCTAATATACTGGATAATTTTTTGTTAAACCGCATTTTTGTTCAAATGGCAAAATGAGGTGAACGCCACAGGGATCTCTAAAAACAAAAGCCACTTTTTAGAGTGGCTTTTGCAAAAAGGTTTAATAAGGATCATTTAAAATCTTCGGCAGATACACCTTCATTGATCTTAAAATCAGAAAATTTTATAGTAAGCTCCTGCCCGCCTTCATTCCTCGTTATTTCTGACGGAAGCAGGACGCTGCCCACTTTTATATAATTTTTAAATTCTTCAGTGGTGGTTACTTCTTCCCCTCCTTCGGTTGAAGTAGATTCTTCTTTCAGCAATAACCCTGTTTTTGTTGAGTATTCCTGCATAGATACTTTGCCGCTTGGTTTGGTTACTTTCAGGCGGTAAGTATCTTCATCGCCCACTTTGCCGGTACCCAGGTAATCCGTTTTATAAGTGTTGTCCGTTCCGTAATACAGTTGTGGTATCACGCCTTTATCATCCAGGGCTTCTTTTATTTCTGCTTCATCAAATTCTTTCTTTTGAGGACCCTGCATCTGGTAGCCCTGCCCGCCGTCAAACACCTTCTTCATTATCGTCATGCTGCCCATTTTCAATTCGGTCACCTGTTTGTTGGGATTCATTCTCTTATCTGTACCGGCAAAAGAGCGGCCCATCACTTCAAGGGAAACATTTGACGAGATGGAATTTACTTTTTGCACTTCTTCTTTTCCGCCAATCGCTTTCAGGTAGCTGTTAATGATCTCAAGTGCAGAAATATTTTCTGTTGTTTTGTTGCTTTCATTTGCTTTTACGTCAGCAGGCTGTTCAACAACAGGTTCTGCATACTTGTCATATTTTTTTATCGGGTAGCCAAATTTCATTAGTTTGGGAATAATCTTGGAGGCATTACCTGCGATCAGTATCCTTGAATTGCTTTCGCTGAAATATTTTTTAGATACTTCTTTAATATCTGCCAGCGTTACGGCATTTATTTTTTGCAGGTAAACGCGGTAAAAGTCCTTTGGCAACCCGTTGATGAGGATATTGCTGGCATACTCTGCTGTTTTTGCAGGGTCTTCCATACCCAGCGCAAAGCTGCCGTTGTATTTTGCTTTGGCATTGGCAAGATCATCTTCTGTAATGCTGCCGTCCCTCATATTCAGTATTTCTTTGAACATTTCTGAAGTAGCGCTGTCCACTTTATCTGTACGTACTGCTGCATTGGCGGTAAACAAAGCCGGGAAACGTCCATTGCCCACCCTGGAATAAGCACCGTAAGTGAAGCCATGTTTTTCCCGCAGGTTCATGAACAGTTTGCTTTCTGCACCACCACCCAAAATATAATTGGCCAGCAGCAGCGCATGGTAATCCTTATTATTAAGCGGGTTATTTACAATATTGCCAACCCTTAATTCGCCCTGCACGGCAGTGGGAATATCTACAAAATCAATTTCTGTTTTACCGGGATTTTGCACCATGGGTACAGTGGGCACGGGCAATTTTGTTCCTTGCCAGTTGGCGAGCGCCTTATCGGCCAGCGCTTTCGCCGCCTCAGGCGTAATGTCACCCACAAAGGTGAGATAAGAGCGGGAAGGGGTGATGTAATTTTTATATGCTTCCTTCACATCGGCCAGCGTTAATCCTTTTACGTTTTCTTCAGTGGTAAATTCACCCTGTGCCGTATTTTTTCCATAGCTCAGTGCATTGTACACTCTTGATGCAATGGTAGGAGTGCTTTTTTCATTTGACTTTAGATCTGTAATGGTCATCGACTGCAGTTTGCTGAAAGATTCCTGGGAAAAAGCAGGGTTCTTTAACGCATCGGTCAGCAGGTTGAATGCCTGCCCGAAATATCTTGTGAGCGCACTTACAGAACCACCGCTTGCACCAAGGCTCAGGTCAGCACCGATCAGGTCAACTGCTTCGTCAAATTTATCTTTGGGTAAATTGGTAGTGCCTTCTTCCAGCATACTGCCCATCAGGCTGAGCACGCCGGCCTTTTTCCCTTCGTACACCGGTCCATAGTCCACATAAAAGGATGCCCTCACTTTTGGCAGCTTATGGTTTTCCACTACCAGCACGGTGATGCCGTTGGGCATGGTATAAATAACCGGGTCTTTAATGGTGATCACCGGTGCAGGGCCGGCAGCAGGTTTTTTACTGCGGTCAATAGGGCCGGTTGTTTTTACTGCCGGTGCAGTGGTTTGTTTAGCCACCGGCTTTGTTTTCTTTACCTGTGCAAAGCCGTGCTGCAGAGAAAAAAAGCAGGCTGCGGATATGATCAATATTTTTTTCATTGTATGAATAATTTTAAACGATGGTTTGAATGAAATGGCAGAATTATTTTTTGGGTAAATAATACAATATCACCCGCTGGTTTTTGTTGAGATATTTCCTGGCAACATCCTGTATATCCTGCCGGGTCACTTTTCTCAATTCATCCAGGGCGGTATTGATGTTGTTGGTATTCTTATTATAAAACGTATACCCGTCAGCCAGGTTTTCTGCCACTCCCAGCATTTTACTGTTAGCGCCTACAAAATCATTTTCAAACTGGTTTTGGAGTTTGGTAAATTCTTTTTCGCTAATGAGCGAATCCTGTAGTTTGGCCACTTCATCATCCATGTCTTTCAGCAGGGTGTCCAGCGGTGTATCATTATTTGGCAGCGCATAAGTAATATAAGCGCCGTAATCTTCCAGCGCATAATTGAAGGAGCCCACCTGCAGGGAATTCTTTTTGTCATCCACCATTTTTTTATACATGCGGCTGCTGCTGCCCTGGCTCAGTACGGCGGAGGCCATTTCCAGTGCTTTGGATTCTTTGCTCGTCATGCCCGGGGTGCGCCATGCCGACATAATAGCGGGTACCTGTATGTTGGCGTCATAAGCAGTGTCGATGATCTCTTTTGTTATCGGTTCTTCCTTTGCAGTGCTGCGCACTACTTCAGGTCCTGCCGGTATAGCTGAAAAATACTGGTCAACCAATGTTTTTGTTTTGGCCACATCAATGTCACCGGCAATTACCAGTACGGCATTATTAGGTGCGTAATACTTTTTATTGAATGCTTTAAATTCATCCAGTGTGGCGGCATCCAGGTCTTCCATGCTGCCGATGGGCACCCACCGGTACTGGTGATTCACAAAAAGGCGCTTCATTACTTCTGATAAAAAGTTGCCGTAAGGCTGGTTGTCCACCCTCATCCTTTTTTCTTCTTTTACCACTTCGTTTTGTGTCTTTACGCCAATCTCGTTGATCACGGGGTGCATCATGCGTTCGCTTTCGAGCCAGATGCCGGTGGCCAGTTGATTGGAAGGGAACACTTCATAATAAAAAGTGCGGTCCTGCGTGGTATTGGCATTGTTTTGCCCGCCGTTGCTGCTCACAATCTTCATAAATTCCCCACGCTTGATGTTATCGCTGCCCTCAAACAGCAGGTGCTCAAAAAAATGGGCAAAGCCTGTCCTGCCGGGCACTTCATCCTTGCTGCCCACATGGTACATTACAGACACAGCCACCACGGGTACTGATTTGTCCTGGTGCAGCACTACATGCAGCCCATTTTTTAAATCGTATTCGGTAAAAGCCACTTTTTGTGCCGGGGCTGCAAGGGCCAGCAGCGAAAATGAAAAAAGAGTAATGATCGGTTTCATATTTTTTAGTTGAATGCCAAAAATAGCCAGTTATTTTTTGTATGCCTGTAAATCTTTTCAAATATTTTACAGGCGGCAATTTTACTGCATTGTGGCATGAAAAACAGGGATTGAAAACGTTTGGTTATTGTGTAAAAAAACAATCTGCTATTTAACCGGGCTTTGTATCTTTCGGCAAATTTTTTATCATGGCAAATAAAGATGCTTTTGTACAGGCCGTAAAAGACGGGTACAGCTTTAAAGGAGAATCGGTGCTGATTGGCTGCGGCGTGCTGGATGGAGAGCCGATAGCTGATGCGCAGGTAAAATTACCCCTGAAAACAATGAACCGGCACGGGCTGATAGCCGGGGCCACCGGTACAGGTAAAACAAAGACCCTTCAGCTCATCAGTGAATTTTTGAGCGATGCTAGCGTGCCGGTGCTGGTGATGGATATTAAAGGCGACCTGAGCGGTATTGCGGCTGCCGGCGCTGTAAATGATAAAGTAACGGAACGCTACCAGAAATTAAACCTTACTTATACGCCTGCCTTGTTCCCGGCTGAGCTGCTTACGCTTACCGGCAAAGACGGGGTGCACTTACGGGCCACCGTTAGCGAATTCGGGCCGGTATTGCTAAGCAAAATTTTGGAATTGAATGATACACAGGCTGGTTTTGTGGCGATGATTTTTAAATACTGCGATGATAACAAACTGCCCCTGCTCGACCTGAAAGATTTTATCAAAGTATTGCAGTTTGTAAGTGATGAAGGCAAAGCTGAGCTGGAAAAAACTTATGGTAAAGTATCTACCACCAGCACAGGCACTATTTTGCGTAAGGTAATAGAACTGCAGCAGCAGGGCGCTGATAATTTTTTTGGTGAAAAAAGCTTTGAAGTGGATGACCTGATGCGTATTGACCAGCAGGGGAGGGGTATCATCAATGTTTTAAGGGTAACTGATCTGCAGGATAAACCAAAATTGTTCTCCACTTTTATGCTGCAGATGCTGGCAGAATTATATGCCATCTGCCCGGAAGAAGGCGACCTGGACAAACCGAAGCTGGTAATGTTCATTGACGAAGCACATTTGATCTTCCAGGAAGCCAGCAGTGCATTACTGGAACAAATTGAAACCATTGTCAAGCTGATCCGTTCCAAAGGCATTGGTATTTTCTTTTGTACGCAAAACCCCATGGATGTGCCTGCCAGTGTGCTGGCGCAATTGGGCTTAAAGGTGCAGCATGCCCTGCGTGCCTTTACTGCTGCCGACAGGAAGGTGATTAAACAAACGGCAGAGAATTATCCTGAAACTGAATTTTATAAAACAGAAGACCTCATTACCCAGCTTGGCATTGGTGAAGCATTGGTAACGATGCTGAATGAAAAAGGCATACCTACGCCATTGGTGCATACCATGCTTTGCACACCAAGGAGCAGAATGGATGTATTGCAGCAAAGTGAGATTGATGCTATCAACACCAAATCAAAATTGGTAGCCAAATACAATGAAGTGATAGACAGCCAGAGCGCTTATGAAATATTAACGGCCAAATTGCAGGAAGCCGCAGAGAAGGGTGGTGATGAAGACAGCGATAAGAAAGGCAGTAAAAAAGAAGAACCTTCCACGCTAGAAAAAGTGGCGAATAATAGTGTGGTGAAAAGCATAGTGCGTACCGCAGGCAATACTATAGTGCGTTCGTTACTGGGATCGCTGGGACTGGGGGGAAAGAGCAGGAGTAGTAAAAAAAGCAGTTGGTTTTAATTTTATTTCCCGTTCCCGTTCCTGCTCCGCCCGAACCTGGAAATAAAAACTCTTTGACTTCGCTCAGCGCAAAAAAAGTGCGGCTTTTCGGCTGCACTTTTTTATTAGTTCGTATTTATTTATGCTTACGCCACTTTCAGCATACTCATTTTGCTGTTATTGAACTTGCGTTCTGCATAATCAAGTGTTACTTCAAATGTTTTCACTTTTTGCGAAGGCAGTTCATACATGGCATCAGTGAGGATGCTTTCACAAATGCTGCGGAGTCCCCTGGCGCCTAATTTAAATTCCAATGCTTTTTCTACCATAAAGTCAAATACGGCAGGCTCAAAGCTGAGGGCAATGCCTTCTATTTCAAACAGGCGGGTAAATTGTTTTATCAGCGCATTTTTCGGCTCGGTCAAAATATTGCGGAGCGTAGCGGCATCCAGCGGATTGAGATAAGTGATTACCGGCATACGACCCAGCAATTCCGGTATCAGGCCAAAATGCTTCAGGTCAACTGCATTTACAAACTGCAGCAGATTCTTTTGCTGGAATTCCTGCAGTTCTTTGTTTACATTAAAGCCGATAGCATGTGTATTCACCCGGCGTGCAATTAATTTGTCAATGCCATCAAAAGCGCCGCCGCAGATGAACAAAATATTTTGTGTATTTACTTTCACCAGTTTTTGCTCAGGGTGCTTGCGCCCGCCTTGCGGGGGCACCAATACTTCTGTGCCTTCCAGCAACTTCAATAAACCCTGCTGCACGCCTTCGCCGCTCACATCACGGGTGATGGAAGGGTTGTCGGCCTTACGGGCAATCTTGTCTATTTCGTCAATGAACACGATGCCTTTTTCCGCAGCAGCCACATCAAAATTGCAGGCCTGCAGCAAACGGCTCAGCATGCTTTCCACATCTTCGCCCACATAGCCGGCTTCGGTGAACACGGTGGCATCCACAATGGCAAAAGGAACATTCAGCATGCGGGCAATGGATTTTGCCAGCAATGTTTTACCGGTGCCTGTTTCGCCTACCATGATGATATTGCTCTTTTCAATCTCCACATCGTTCTCAATTTTTTGGTTGAGGCGTTTGTAGTGATTGTAAACAGCCACGGCTAAAATTTTCTTTGCATCGTCCTGGCCGATCACATATTCGTCAAGGAATTTTTTTATTTCCAGCGGTTTTTTAATGCTGAGCTTGTGGTAATGCGGGGCAGGTTTTGTTTCAGGGTAAATCATCAGTTCCTGGCTGATGATGTCCTGTGCATGTTCCACACAGTTTTCACAGATATGTCCTTCCTGTCCTGCTATCAGTATTTTCACTTCGTCACGGTTGCGGCCGCAGAAAGAACAGTGGAGTGTATGATGTTTTGCCATATTTTTTAAAGCGGTGATCCTGCAGGGGCAGGACTTTTGCAAAGATACAGAAAGAGTTTAAAACGTACATGCCGGATGCGATAGTATATCAGGCCAGTACCTGCAATTGCTGCAGTTGCTGTTTTACAATGGCGCCCATTGTTTTGCAGGGTTTAAAATAATGGCCGCCAAAATAAGCATCCAGCTCTTTCCGGAGCGACAGCACTTTGTAATTGTCAGATATTTCATCATCAGCCATCACATTTAAAAGCGCCAGCAATTGCTCCCGGTTGTGGGTGGCTAGCTGTGCCAGCTCTTTTCTTTCATCCATCCTGATGGCCTCTATTGCTTCGCTGCTTAATATGCCGGTGGCCAATTGCACATAGAGGAGGTTTTCCTTATAAAACTGTGGCAGGTACAGGTGCAGCCTGCCTTCGTAGCATTGCTGGTCAAAATCAATGGCCTTGATGGTAAAAGGATTTTTATCATCATCATTTTTTATCACCACAAAATTATAGCTCCGCATATCGCCGAGCAATCTTGCAAAGCAGCGCTCATTAAAGCGGATAAATTCAATGGCAACAGCCTTTTTTTCATCATCGCTTAATTTTTCTGCCAATGCTAAAAAATCATCGCCGGGCATTCCGTCAATATGTTCTTCCACCAGGGTGTTTTGATGATACAAAAAATTGATACGGTTATGTGTGAGCAATTGCTCCAGTTCCAGCCCGTATATCCGGGAAGCATCGGCTGATTTTATGTAAAAGCAATTTTCAGTATTATCAATTGTATTCACAAGGTTTATCCTGAAAGGCATGCTGTTGGCATATTCACAAAAATCAATAGAGATAACTTTTATACCTGCTGTATCTTCTTTTGAAAGCAACCTGTATAATGCAATGAGTTTTTGCTTCAATTGCTCAAACAGTGCTGCTTCATATACTACCTTTTCCCAATAAGTATGCTTGCCATTTGCATCTTTAATGGCGTTGCTGTATTCATAATGCATCAGCTCTTTGTAAGCAACCAGTAATGGAGTATCTTTTTTATATTGCTGAAGATATGTTTGCAGCCTGTTGCTTACGGGATACACTTCCTTCTGCATCAGGGGACGGTCTGCTTCTTTGCTTATTGCTGCATTGGGAATCCGGGAAAAGTGCATAGTGCAAAGATACGATGGGGCATAAAAAAGCCTCCAATACAATTGGAGGCTTCTATTATTTCACAAGCTTTGAATTATAACTTTTCAGTTATTCCATCCACAATGCCGTACGCCAAAGATTCTTTGGCATCCATCCAGTAATCCCTGTCAAAGTCTTTCATCACTTTTTCAAAAGGCTGGCCGCAGTTGTCTGCCAAAATTTTAGCGCCGAGTTCTTTTGTCTTTTTTATTTGTTCGGCCATAATTTCCAGGTCAGCGCTTACGCCACGGCCGCCGCCGCTGGGCTGGTGTATCATCACTTCGCCGTGAGGGAAAATGAAGCGCCTGCCTTTAGCGCCGCCGCTTAATAAAATGCTGCCCATGCTGGCCGCCATGCCCATGCACACAGTGCTTACAGGGCTGCTGATCATCTGCATGGTATCGTACACCACCATGCCGCTGGTGACCATGCCGCCGGGGCTGCTGATATAAAAAGTAATTTCTTTCCCGGGGTCAATGGCTTCTAAATAAAGTAACCTTGCTGTTAAGTCTTTACAGCTTTTATCATCCACCACGCCCCATAAAAATATCTTGCGCTGCTCAATGAATTTTTTGTCAAACTGCCAGCTGCTCACCATTTTTTCCATTGGGTTTTCGGGCAGCTCTTTAGGTTCTTCTTCCTCTTCGAACCGTATGTGTTTGTTGTAGAAGTTCATTTATTTAATTTTTTATTTTGAATCGTTTCTTGTTTCTCGTTATCCGTTTCTCGTTTGGTAGCCATTATGCTCTGTAATTCTTTTTGCTCAATGAAGCTACAACTGTACAAGTGAGTGACACAACGATGTTTAATAGTAGTACTAAAGCCGGTTACAAAAAATAGCCTTAATCTTTTCTGCCTTTTCTTGGATTTACCGTAAGCACTTCATCTACCATGCCGTATTCTTTTGCCTCAAAGCTTGTCATCCATTTATCCCTGTCGCTATCTTCTGCTACCTTCTCCGGCGTTTGGCCTGTATGTAATGCCGTTATTTCGTAGAGTTCCTTTTTGATCTTCTTTATTTCGTTCACAGTAATTTCAATATCGCTTGCCTGCCCGCCGGCACCTGCGCTGGGCTGGTGCATCATAATACGGCTGTGTTTAAGCGCTGTGCGTTTGCCTTTGGCGCCTGCACATAAAAGCACTTGTGCCATACTGGCTGCCATGCCCGTGCAAATGGTGGAAATATCCGGGGTTACAAACTGCATCGTGTCATACATGCCAAGCCCGGCATATACGCTGCCGCCGGGGCTGTTGATATACATTTGTATATCCCTTGTGCGGTCGGTGCTTTCTAAAAATAAAAACTGTGCGGTGATGATGTTGGCCACTTCATCGGTGACAGGATAGCCCATAAAGATGATGCGGTCCATCATCAGGCGGCTGTACACGTCCATCACGGCGATGTTCATGGGCCTTTCTTCAATAATGTTAGGGGTAAGGTTGGTTACATTGTGTTTGATATAACCGTCTAAAGTATTGCTGCTGATGCCACGGTGCTTCACGGCATATTTTTCAAATTCTTTTCCGAAATCCATTGCTAATAGTATTTAGAGTAACAAATATAGCTGATTGCAGTACCAAATAATGTGCTGGAAAAAAAATGCGACAAAAAGGCGGGACTGTTTCCGTTTCCTGTTTATCGGTTGGCTTTTTGAAAAGCAATTCTTTCAGTGGTTTAAAAACAAACAAGGCAAGAACATTGTTTGTTCCTGCCTTGTAATATGCTTGTTTGGGAGCGATTAGTGATGGTGATTGTGCATCATCCCGTTCAGTTCTTCGCCGGTCACTTCTTTTTCTTTAGTGGTAACCTGCGCTTCTGCCCATTGGAATAATTTATCAGTGATGAGCCTGCGGTACGTAGTGTCCACATGCTTTTCGTCTTTCATCATGCGGTCAATATAGCTGTCGAGCCAGCTTTGATCTTCTCCCAGGCTGGCGCCGCCAAAGTAGCGCATTACTTCTTCCTTCATAGAGGCTTTCAGGTCATCGGCAGATACGTTCAGGCTATTGTCTTTAATGATCTTGTCGCTGATCAAAGTCCATTTCAACTGGTTGCTGAAATAAGGAAATTCTGCTTCTGCTTCTTCTGCTGTTTTTGGCTTTTCGCCGCTTGTTTGCAGCCAGCGTTTTAAGAAAGTGGCAGGAAATTCCATTGGGGTTTCATCCACCAGGTAATGATAAAGTTGGTCATGCAACTGGTTGCGGCTCTGGCTTGCCCAGTATTGTTCTATTTCTCCCCTTAATTTTTTCCTGAAATCTTCTTCTGTTGCAATGCCGCTGCCGGGGAATACTTCATTGAAAAACTCCTCGTTCAGCTCCCTTTTTTCAACCAGGCCAATTTTTACGATGGTTAATTTGAAATATTTTTTAGCTGCTTCTTTATCCTCTTTATCCAGGCCAAGGTCATGCAGCATCATTTCCAGCTTGTCTTTTTCAAAGCTTTTGCCCAACTGGAAAACGATGCTGTCATCTTTCTTTTTGCCCATCAATTGTTTTTGAAGGGCAGGGGAGAAATATTTTAATAAAACAGAATTTTCTTTTGAAATGCCGCCTTCAACAGCATTGCCGTCTTTGTCGCTTTCGGTGAACAATACATTCAATACATTGTCTTCGCTGCTTACTTCTTCGGGTTCGGTCATTTTGCCGCCTTTTACCTGCATACGGTCCACTTCCTCCTGCACCATTTCATCGGTTACCTTCACTTTATGCAGGGTAAGTTTTGCTTTTTTCAGCGGAGCCAGCTCAAAGCTTGGTTTCAGGCCTATTTCAAAGCCAAATTCATATTCGGCAGGGTTGGCGTGGTCCAGTTTGGGCGCTGCGTTTTCTATAGCAATCGGCTGGGCAAAAATGTCGGGGTTTTCTTTTTGCAGGTAATCGTACAGTTCTTTTTCCACTGTTTTCAGCACCTGGTCTGTATAGATGGCAGCACCATACATCCTTTTTACCATGCCGGTGGGCACCATACCCTTGCGGAAGCCGGGAATGTTGGCAGTTTTGCTGTATTCTTTTACCGTTTTTTCAAAAGCCGGTAAATAATCTTCTTTGGAAATTTTTACGGTGATCTTGTCGTTGAGCAACCCTATGTTCTCTCTTGCTACTGTGGCCATTTGGTTAATTGGTTAATTGGTTAATTGGTTTATTTGTTTACTGGTTATTGGGAATTATGCTATTAACCTGAAACCCGGGAAACTAACCACTAATAAACTAATAAACCAAAAGTCCGGATGATAGGGGTCGAACCTACATGGATTGCTCCGCCAGATCCTAAGTCTGGTGCGTCTGCCAATTTCGCCACATCCGGAAAGTGGGGTGCAAAGGTAGGGGTTTGAGGGGAGAATTGAGTGAGGAATTTTGAAAAAAGGGATTGATGTGATCATATTCGGGATTTTATTTTTCCATAGTCGCTTTCAATTCCATTTTTGCATTTTTTGGTAAAAATGGAATTGAACTCCATTTTTGCATATTTTTGTAAAAATGGAATTTGTATGATCGCAAGGATAATATTGCCGGAAGCAAAGCAACTGCTAAACCAGTTTAGGGCTTTGTGCATTACAGGCCCACGCCAAAGCGGAAAAACCACCTTAAGCAAAATGTTATCAGATGGCAAGCCGTATATCAGTTTTGAAAACCCTGAAGTTCAATATGCTGCAGAACACAACCCGGAAGATTTTTTGAAGCAATATAAAAATGGGGCAATCTTAGATGAAGTTCAGCGTGTGCCGGTTATATTTCGCTACCTGCAAGGCATATTGGATAGCAATAATAAGCGTGGTCAGTTTATTTTAACAGGTTCTAATAACTTTTTATTACAGGAACAGGTTTCTCAATCGCTGGCAGGCAGGGCGGGCTATTTGTCTTTGTTGCCGCTAAGCTATGCAGAGTTGGCAAATGCTAAACTTAATAAAGCAAATGTAGAGCAGCATGTATTAACGGGCGGCTATCCTGAAATATGGGCCAAAGGCCTTAAGCCGGATAAATGGATGAATAGTTATGTGCAAACTTATGTGCAAAGGGATGTGAGGCTTATCCGCAATATTTCAAATCTTGGGGCATTCAACAGGTTTATTTATTTGTGTGCCAACTATGCAGGGCAAATAGTAAACAGGGACGAGCTGGCAAAACAGGTGGGCGTGGATACCAAAACAATATTGGCATGGCTGGGCTTGTTGGAAAACAGCTATATCATTTTTTTGCTACAGCCCTGGTACAACAATATGAATAAAAGAATTGTAAAAAGCCCCAAACTTTATTTTTATGATACAGCCCTGCTTTGTCATTTATTGAACATAAAAAGTGCCGATGGGTTAAAAAAACACAATCATTACGGGGCGATATTTGAAAATTGGGTGATTGCAGAAATCAAAAAAAATAATGCAAACAATGGAATATCCGATAGCACATATTATTTTAGAGACAGTACAGGCAATGAAGTGGATTTAATTCTTGAAAGAGAAAACGGACCTGTGGCCATTGAAATAAAATCTGCCGGAAAATTTAACCCTGCCATGCTTAAGGGAATACGTTATTGGCAAAAGCACCAGCCGGGCAATCAAACATGCTTGGTTGTATATGCCGGTAATAAAACTGAGATCATTGATGAAAAAACAAGTGTGGCGGCATGGAATGAAGTAGGTGAAATATAAATGACTTCGCCTTTGCCATATCTTCAAATCTGGCCTTTTTAAAGTAAATTGCATATCCACGCTATGGAAGTAAAAGAACCGCTTATTAAGTACAACCTAAACGAAGAGGAAGAAAAAAAAGAGATCCTCCGGCAGTACCGTGCCCTGCTGAAAGATCTGAAGCCCAAGCTGAAGCCGGGGGATAAGGAACTGCTCCGCACCGCTTTTGAAATGGCTGCCGAAGCCCATAAGACCATGCGCCGCAAAAGCGGTGAGCCCTATATTCTTCATCCATTGGCGGTGGCAAAAATTTGCGTGGAAGAAATTGGCCTCGGCATACGCAGCACCATTTGTGCGTTGCTGCATGATACCGTAGAAGATACTGATGTAACGCTGGAAGATGTGCAAAGGGAATTTGGCAGTGAGATAGCCAAAATTGTGGACGGGCTTACCAAGATAAGCACCGTGATGGACGCCAATACCAGCCAGCAGGCAGAAAATTTTAAAAAGATCTTGCTAACGCTCACGGATGATCCAAGAGTGATATTGATAAAGCTGGCAGACCGGCTGCACAATATGCGGACGCTTGACAGCATGAAAAGGGACAAGCAATTGAAGATCGCCAGCGAAACCGTGTATGTATATGCACCGCTGGCGCACCGCATGGGCCTTTATGCTATTAAGACAGAGCTGGAAGATCTTTCCATGAAATACATTGAGCCGGATACGTACCGCTATATCGCCCAAAAGCTCAGCGATACCAAACGGGAGCGCACAAGGTATATCAATGATTTCATCAGGCCGCTGAAAGAGAAACTGGAGAAAGCTGATTTTAAATTTGAAATCGTAGGCCGGCCCAAGAGCATCCATTCCATCTGGAATAAAATGAAAAAGAAAGGGGTGAGCTTTGAAGAAGTGTACGACCTTTTTGCCATCCGTATCATTGTTGATTCTCCGCATGAAAAAGAAAAGGAAGACTGCTGGAAAGTGTACAGCATGATAACGGATGAATACAATCCTTCGCCGGAACGGTTGAGGGACTGGCTGAGCAATCCGAAAAGCAATGGCTACGAAGCATTGCACACCACGGTGATGGGCCCTGGCGGCAAATGGGTGGAAGTGCAGATACGCACCAAGCGCATGAACGAAATTGCAGAAAAAGGCCTTGCCGCCCACTGGAAATATAAAGAAGGCACCACCGATGAAAGCCGTTTTGATAAATGGTTTCATCAAATAAGAGAAGCGCTTGGCAGCCCTGACAGCAACTCGCTTGATTTTTTGCAGGATTTCAAAACCTCTTTTTTAACAGAGGAAATTTATGTGTACACGCCTAAAGGCGAGGTGAGGACATTACCGGTAGGTGCCAGCGCCCTGGACTTTGCTTTTAGTGTACACTCCGATGTCGGCAGTCGCTGTATCGGCGCCAAAGTAAATCATAAGCTGGTACCCCTTGGCCATAAATTGCGCAGCGGCGACCAGATAGAAATTATCACCAGCGCCAAACAAAAGCCTAATTCAGAATGGCTGAACCTTGTAATTACGAGCAAGGCCAAGCAAAAAATAAAAGATGCTTTAAAAGAGGAAAAAAGAAAAGTGGCTGATGACGGCAGGTATATTTTACAGAAAAAATTAGATGCCATCGGCGGCATGATTACCCAGCACAACCTGGAAGAGCTGGCCTCGTTTTATAAAGTAAACTCTTCGCTTGACCTGCTGTATGATATTGCCACAAAAAAAATTGACCTTAAAGAGCTAAAAGATTTCACTGCTTCCGGTGACCGCTTGTTTTTCCCCAAACCTGAAAAAGCGGAACCCCATGAACATACAGAAGGGCATGGGCATGAAAGGCATTTTGACAAAAAAGATTCGGAGCTTATCATATTTGGCGAAAGCAGTGACAAGATTGTATATACGCTGGCCAATTGCTGCAAGCCGATTCCCGGCGATGATGTATTTGGCTTTGTAACCACGGGCGAGGGCCTGAAGATACACCGCACCAATTGCCCCAACGCGGCAAGGCTGATGGCCAACTATGCACACCGTATTGTAAAAACTAAATGGGCCAAGAATAAAGAGATATCTTTCCTTACCGGTTTAAAAATTATCGGGCTGGATGATGTAGGTGTCATTCATAAAATTACTAACCTTATCAGCGGCGAAATGAAATTTAATATCTCTGCTATGTCAATTGAAGCGAAAGATGGCATTTTTGAAGGCAACATGAAAATATTTGTACACGACAAAGACGAGCTGGATGAGTTGTGCAACCGCTTACTGGCATTGCCTGGAATAGAGCGGGTAGACAGGTATGATACTTAATTGGTGGTAATTAGGATAATTTAAAACACGATAAAAGAAAATTTATGCAGGAGCTGGTTGATAAACTAAAAACAAACGCAGGCATTACGGATGAACAGGCGCTGAAAGTGCTTGAAACGATCAAAGAGTATGTAACAGAAAAATTTCCCATGCTGGGCGGGGCAGTGGATAATTTGCTGGGCGGTAAAAGTTAGCTATATACATCCCGCAATCTCAATCATCTGAGTACTTCCCTGCTGATAACCAGTTTCTGTATTTCGCTTGTGCCTTCGCCAATAGTGCAGAGCTTGCTGTCACGGTAAAACTTCTCTACAGGAAAATCTTTAGTATAACCATAGCCGCCAAAAATTTGTACGGCTTCCGTGCTGGTTTTTACAGCTACTTCGCTGGCATAATATTTTGCCATGGCTGCCTGCTTTGTCACAGGCAGGCCTTTTATTTTTAGATCACATGCCTGGTTCACCAGCAGATCGGCAGCAGCAATTTCAGTGGCCATATCTGCCAGCTTAAAGCTAATACCCTGGAAATTGGCAATAGGCTGGTCAAACTGGTGGCGTTCTTTTGCATATTGTATGGATGCTTCATAAGCGCCTTTGGCGATGCCAATGCTGAGTGCCGCAATGGAGATCCTGCCGCCATCCAGCACTTTCATTGCCTGCTTAAAGCCATCACCTGTATTGCCCATGCGGTTGGCATCGGGCACGCGGCAGTTGTCAAAAATCATTTCTGCCGTTTCGCTGGCCCTCATGCCGAGTTTGTTTTCTTTTTTGCCGGCGCTGAAGCCCGGTGTACCCCGTTCTACAATAAACGCGGTGGAATTATCTTTCGCTCTTGGTTCGCCGGTGCGGCAGACCACTACGGCCACATCACCGCTCTTGCCATGTGTTATCCAGCTTTTAGTGCCATTGATAATCCAGTGGTCACCGTCTTTTACGGCAGTGGTTTTCATATTGCCGGCATCGCTGCCTGTATTGGGTTCTGTCAGGCCCCAGGCGCCGAGCCATTCGCAGGTAGCCAGTTTAGGCAGGTATTTTTTCTTTTGTTCTTCGTTGGCAAACGTAAGTATATGCCCAGTGCAAAGAGAATTGTGTGCAGCAACAGACAACCCAATAGATCCGCACACTTTTGCTATTTCCTGAATAATGACATTATATTCAAAATAGCTAAGACCTGTGCCGCCATACTCTTCCGGTACCAATACGCCCATCATACCCAGCTTGCCGAGCTCTTTAAAAATGTGCAGGGGAAATTCCTGCTTTTCGTCCCACTCCATTAAACGCGGCCTGATGTATTGATTGGCAAAATCTTTGGCAGTTTGCGCTACCTGCTGTGTTATTTCGTTTTGCTGAAAATTCATAGTGACAAGGTTATGGCTGCAATATAAAATAATTTTTAAAAAACTAACAGTTGTTAGTGTTATCAATTAATGACGAGGTAGGGCGAGGCCCTCGAAAAGATATCTTCACTAACTGCGGCAATCTTTTTCAAATCGTCTACCGAAGAAAAATTTCCATGCTGGTTCCTGTATTGCACAATGGCATTGGCAATATTGTAACGGATATAAGGATGTACTTTTAGCTCATCAACAGATGCAGTATTGATATTGATCTTTTTTATCACGGCAATATTCAGCGCCAGCCTGTCTTTTATTTTTTGAAAGGTGGAATCGGGCAGCCCGAATGTTTCACCCACCTGTTCAATTTTATAAAAGCCGCCCAGCTTTTCCCTGAAAGTAACAATGCGGCTTGCCAGCTTGCTGCCAATGCCCGGCAGGGCAATAAAAGCGGAAGTATCTGCCGTGTTTACTTCAATCACAGAAGGATGATAGGTTTTCTTTTCGTAGGCAGGTTTGTTGTTATCAAAAGCCCTTTCAGTGATTATACGACCTTCCTTATCACTTTCGATCCTGATATAAGGAATTAATTTATCAGCCAAAGCTTCATTCATTCCCCATATTTTTTTTATGTCTCCGGGCTTATAAAATTTTCCGCCTTTGGATAAATAATTTTTGATAGTGGCAATGGTTTTATCCCTTACTCCCAGCCGTTGCCAGCCTGCTGCGTTCAGTGTGTTGGGATCAAAATAAAATAGTTCACTTGTTGTATAAGAATCAGCTTTTTCCGGCGGCTCAAAATAAGAGGGTCTGTCATCGTTGAAATCTTTTCGTGCATACCTTCCAGTTGAATCTGTTTGCTGTATGGTAAGTGCTGCTATTTCTTTCTCAAACGCATCATGGCTGTATGTTTTCTTTTTGATAAATAAGGGGAACAAAAACGGGATGGCAATCAGTAAAGCAATCAATACCAGCAGCGTCAGCACACCGGTGCGTTCTTTTTTGCTAAAGGTTAAATAATCAGCAGCAAACCGTTTCCACATAAAGGTGATGGATGAATGTAAAGAATGTTTACTGTGGAACTGAGGCCGGAATTTCGGAGGAATGGATTAAAGGTGAATAGCGTTTAGCAATTGAAGATACTGTTTTTAATAAAACAACAGGAGAAAATTTTGTTTGCTACTGAATGAACAATTGCAGTTTGTCATACGCCAGCTGCACGCCGGCAGGCAGGGTCCGGCTTACTGCATCATGCAGGCCAAGCTGGTGACTGATGTGGGTGAGATAAGCGCCGGGTACCTGTAGCTCATTTACCAATTCAACCGCTTCGTCCAGGGTAAAATGTGAAATATGAGGCTGGTGGCGCAATGCGTTCACCACCATTATTTCGCTGCCTTTGATTTTTTCTTTTTCTGCTTCATCGATCCTGTTGGCATCAGTAATATAAGTAAAGCTGCCAAGGCGAAAACCCAGCACAGGCATTTTTAAATGCCACACCAAAATGGGAATGACAGGAATATCGCCAATGGCAAAAGGTTCAACGTTGATGGAAGTGAGATTGATTTCCGGTATACCGGGATACTTGTTTTCATCGAACACATACACAAACTCCCGGCGCAAAGCCTTCTCCGTTATTTCATTGGCATATACTTCCATCGGTTTGCCATTAAAAAAAGAAAATGCTTTTACATCATCCAGGCCTGCAATATGGTCTTTATGCGGATGGGTGAACAATACGGCGTCCAGTTTTTTTACATTTTCCCTCAGCATCTGGTAGCGGAAGTCCGGCGTGGTGTCAATAACAAAAGAAGTTGTATTGCTCTCCACTAAAATACTGCTGCGGAGACGTTTGTCTTTCGGGTTTGAGGAAGTGCATACTTCACAACTGCATGCTACCATCGGCACGCCCGTGCTGGTGCCGGTGCCTAAAAAAGTTATTTTTAACGGGGGGCAATGCATGCAGCAAAAATAGGCAACATGACAATATGCAATGGATAAATTACAATAAGGAAAAGTAAAGATAAACGGGCAGGCTTACTTATGCGCCTCGATGCTCATTACCTCATCATACATTTTCTGGCTTTCCAGCGTAAGGGCATCAAAATTTATTTCCAGCTGCGGCATTAAGTCCACAAGGGTATTTATACGGCCTTCTGTTTGAAAAAACTTATTGATAACGATTACTTTTTTGGATTGCAATATGCAGTAGCCGCTTTGAAAAGTCCCTCTTTCATAACGTATCACGTAACCGCTTTCTTCCGCTATTCTTTCTATTTTATCTAATGTGGGTTGATTGTATTTCATAGTAAACAGGTGCAACTTCAATTAATAACAATCATTAGCAAAATAAGTTTCTCCACAAACTGTGGATTATCTTTTCACACTATAACAATAAAAACGATTAGAAGTTTATTTGCTCACCATCCGCACTACGGGCACTATCATCTCTTCGAGGCTGATGCCGCCATGCTGGAAGGTATTGCGGTAGTAATTCACAAAATGATTGTAATTGTTAGGATAGCAAAGGAAGATATCTTCTTTTGCAAAAATGAACGATGAATTCACATTCGGCACCGGCAACCCTGCTTCCCTGGGATCACGGAAGGCCAATACATCTCTTTGCTCATAATTTAAATTGCGGCCATGCTTATAACGGAGGTTGGCCGTGGTCTGCTTGTCGCCAATCACTTTTGCCGGCGTTTTCACCCGCACGCTGCCGTGGTCGGTTGCTACCACTACAGTAATATTTTTTTCTGCAATTTTTTTCAATGCCTGGTGCAGTGGTGAATGTTCAAACCAGCTTTGCGTAATGCTGCGGTAGCTGGTTTCATCTCCTGCCAGCTCTTTCAGCACTTCCATTTCAGTACGGGCATGGCTCAGCATATCTACAAAATTGTACACGATGATATTGATGTCGTTGTGCAGCAGGTCGTGAATATTGTCCACCAGTTTTTGCCCATCATTGTTATTGGTAATTTTTGTGTAGGAAAATTTTATATCGTTTTTACCCAATCGTTTCAATTGTGCCCTGAAAAACTCTTCCTCGTGCAAATTTTTACCGCCTTCTTCATCATCATTTTTCCATTGGGAAGGGAATTGTTTTTCTATGTCCACCGGCATCATGCCTGCAAAGATGGCATTACGGGCATATTGGGTGGCCGTAGGCAAAATGGAATAAAAGCTGTCCTCTTCCTGTATGCGGAAACTCTCTGCAAAAATGGGCTGTATCGTTTTCCACTGGTCAAACCGCAGGTTGTCTATCAGTACAAAAAATAAAGGGGTACCCTTTTGCAGGTGTGGCAGCACTTTAAATTTCATGAGCGTATGGCTCATGATAGGGCCTTCAGTGCTTTTGGGCTTTATCCATTCCGTGTAATTTTTAGAAATGAATTTAAAAAATTCTGTGTTGGCCTCTGCTTTTTGTGTTTGAAACACTTCCTGCATTTCGGGACTGTCGCTTTTTTCCATCTCCAGTTCCCAATACACTAATTTTTTATACAGCTCCATCCATTCATTGTAATCGGGATTGCTGTTGAGCGTCATAAATAAATTCCTGAATTGCTGTTGGTAAGCTGAAGTGGTTTTTTCGGCCACCAGTCTTTTGTTGTCAATTAATTTTTTCAGGCTCAGCAGCACCTGGTTAGGGTTTACCGGTTTAATGAGGTAATCGCTTATCTGGCTGCCAATGGCCTCGTCCATGATGTTTTCCGCTTCGTTCTTGGTAATAAGCACCACAGGTAATGTGCTGTTCACTTCCTTTATCTGCTGCAATGTTTGCAGGCCGGTGATGCCGGGCATGCTTTCGTCCATCAGCACCACGTCCACGATATTATCTTTCACATATTCTATTGCATCAAAGCCATTGGTCTTTGTCTGCACCTCGTAACCTTTGTTTTCCAAAAATAATATTTGAGAATTGAGGGTGTCAATCTCATCATCTACCCAGAGTATTTTTGCTACACTCATAATTTAGTTTTTGTTTAGTAGAAATCCTCCTATAGCTGTGGGTTTAATTTGTCAGAAAAGATAGTAAAGTTTACAAATTTAATTTTTTAGGCTGCCAATTAATTCCTTTATTTCGCTTTATGTATCTTTTAACAATTACAACGCGATGCTGAAAATTAACCGCATTCACCATATCGCTATTATTTGTTCGGATTACGAACGGTCAAAGAAATTCTATACTGAAATACTGGGACTGGAACTGGTAAGGGAAATCTACAGGAAAGAAAGAGATTCGTTCAAGGCAGATTTGGCATTGAACGGGCAATATGTAATTGAATTGTTTTCTTTTCCCCATCCGCCGCAGCGACTGTCCCGGCCAGAAGGAACAGGCTTGCGGCACCTGGCGTTTGAAGTGAATGATATTGATAAAGCGGTTGATTTTTTACAACAGCATAGTATAACTGCAGAACCGGTAAGAACAGACGAAGCAACAGGTAAACAATTTACTTTTATTGAAGACCCGGACGGTTTGCCTATTGAGTTTTACGAAAAATGAATACCTTGGAGATATATGGCGGCAAGAAAAATTATTAATGACCCGGTACACGGCTTTATCACTATAGATGATGAGCTTATCCTGCAACTGATAGCCCATCCTTATTACCAGCGCCTGCGGCGTATTCATCAAATGGCAATGGCGCACCTGGTATATCCCGGTGCTGTGCATACAAGATTGCACCACTCATTAGGAGCTTATCATTTAATGTGCAATGCGCTGAGCGAATTAAAAAGCAAGGGTGTAGAAATTACCAAAGAAGAAGAGCAGGCTGCAAAGATCGGCATCTTGTTACATGATATTGGCCATGGCCCCTTCAGCCATGCGCTGGAAAATATTTTAGTTGAAGATATGCCGCACGAAGCCATATCGCTGCTGCTGATGAAAGATTTGGATAAACAGTTTGGCGGACAACTGCAGATGGCGCTGGATATTTTCACCAATAATTATCCTAAAAAATTTTTACACCAATTAATAAGTGGACAATTAGACGTTGACAGGATGGATTATTTGTCAAGGGACAGCTTTTTCTCCGGCGTAAGCGAAGGCGTTATCGGTTATGACCGCATCATAAAAATGCTGGCAGTTCATAACGGTGAGTTAATGGTGGAAGAGAAGGCCATTTATTCAATAGAAAAATTTATTGTTGCACGGCGGTTGATGTACTGGCAGGTATATTTGCACAAAACAGTGCTGTGTGCAGAGCAGATGCTGAAGCAGGTGATCCGCCGGGCAAAAAGCATAAAGGCATTTACGAATACGCCGCTGCATAAATTCATCAGCGGGCCGGTAGCAAATGTAACCCTTGAAGAATTTTGCAGCCTGGACGACCATGATGTATTGTCTGCCATAAAAGAATGGAGTACGCATGACGATAAAGTGCTGTCATTATTATGCAGGGGCATTATTAACCGGCAGCTGCTTAAAATAAAATATTTCCCGGCACCGGTAGAGGAAGCGTTTTTGAAAGAAAAAAGATCGGTGGCAAAAAAACAATTGAACCTGCTCAATGGAGAAGAAGAGTGGATTGTCATTACCGGCGAAGCTTCCAGCAGCACGTACAATTTTGAAGATGAGAAAATACACATCCTGTTTAAAGACCGTACAGTGAAAGATATATCTGAAGTGGATGATGCGTTGATTACAGCAAATCTCAGCGGCAAGGTTAAAAAATATTACATTTGTTATTTAAAGGAATAGTTATATACCGGCGCCTGGACAATATTTATGAAACAGTATCGCTATTAAATAATATATGCAATTTACCGCAGCACAAATAGCAACAATCATTAAAGGAAAAGTAGAGGGCGATGCCGGTGCTGCTGTATCATCGTTTGGTAAAATTGAGGAGGCGCAAAAAGGCCAATTGTCTTTTCTGGCCAATCCCAAATACGAAGATTACTTATATACCACCGGAGCTTCTGTTATTATTATTAACGAATCGCAGGAATTAAAGAAACCTGTTGCGGCCACGCTTATCAAAGTGCCGGATGCATACCTCGCTTTTGCTACATTGCTGGAAACATACCAGCAATTGCAGTCGCAGCAGCTTACAGGCATCCAGCAACCGGTATACATTGATGCTTCTGCCAAGATCGGCGAGCAGGTGTACGTAGGTGCTTTTGCCTATATCGGCGAAAAAGTTATACTGGGCAATGGCGTAAAAATTTATCCCAATGCTTATATCGGCAATAGCACCATCATTGCTGAAAATTCTGTTATTCATCCCGGCGTGAAAATTTATCACAATACGGTTATTGGGAAAAATGTGACCATACATGCAGGCACTGTTATCGGCAGCGATGGCTTTGGTTTTGCGCCACAGGCAGATAATACTTATAAAAAAGTGCCGCAGATGGGCAACGTGGTAATTGAAGACAATGTGGAAATAGGGGCCAATACCACTATTGACAGGGCTACTATCGGGAGCACTATTATTAAATGCGGCGCCAAGCTGGACAATTTATTGCAGGTGGCACATAACGTGGAAATTGGCAGCAATTCTGTGATAGCAGCGCAGGCAGGTATCAGCGGCAGTACAAAAATTGGTAACAACGTTATGATTGGCGGGCAGGCAGGTATCGTGGGCCACATTCAAATTGCAGATGGCAGTAAAATAAATGCCCAAAGCGGCGTAAGCAAATCCATTAAAACTCCAAGTACTGCCGTTACTGGTTCTCCTGCTTACGATTATACAGCTGCGCTCCGAAGCCAGGCTGTTGCAAGGAACCTGCCCGAACTGGAACAAAGGGTAAAGACCCTGGAAAAAATATTACAGGAATTATTGGCCAAAGTGTAAATCTCCTCTTCTCTTGTTTATGTTTAGTTGTATAACCAGCGGTGATACTATTCTTCCTTTATCAATGTAATTCGTGGCTAACCACAAAAATTCAAATATCTTTGCCCGTATTGAAAAAATTAATTGAATATGGGCGCAGGTTTCAATCCCGATAAACAACATACTTTAAATGCTGCTGCCAGCATATCCGGTACCGGCCTTCATACAGGCGTAAAGGTTGATATGACTTTAAAGCCCGCTAATCCCGGTTTCGGTTTCCAGTTTCAGCGTATAGACATTGCCGGTATGCCGGTAATAAAAGCAGACTGCGATCTGGTAACGGATACTTCAAGGGGCACTACGCTGGAGCAGGGAGAAATAAAAGTAAGTACAGTGGAGCATATCCTTGCTGCACTGGTAGGTATGGGGGTTGATAATTGTCTTATCGAGATCAATGGCCCCGAAATTCCCATCATGGACGGCAGCAGCCAGCCTTTTATTGAGATCATTGAAGATGCCGGTGTGCTGGAGCAAGATGCAGCCAAAACATGGTACAGCATTGACAGTAATATTTCTTTTTATGATGAAGTGAAAAAAGTGGAAATGACGCTGATGCCTTCCACCGATTATAAGATCACTACACTGATAGACTTTAATTCCCCTGTGCTGGGCACCCAACATGCCGGTTTAAAAACAATGAAGGATTTTAAAGCGGAAATAGCGCCCTGCCGCACTTTCTGTTTTTTGCATGAGCTGGAAACACTGCTTGAAAACAATCTTATTAAAGGGGGCGATATCAACAATGCCATTGTAGTGGTGGACAAGGCTGTGACCAAAGAAGAAATGGAGAGGCTGGCAAAAGCCTTTGGCAGGGAAAAAATTGAGATCAAAAGCGAGGGTTATCTCAATAACCTTGAGCTGCGTTTTCCCAATGAGCCTGCGCGGCATAAGCTATTAGATGTAGTTGGCGATCTTGCATTGATTGGCTATCCCATCAAGGGCCATGTAATTGCCAACAGGCCGGGGCACAGCACCAACGTGGAGTTTGCAAAAAGGATCAAGCAGTATATCAAAAAGAACAAGCACACAAAGGATATTCCTATTTATGACCCCAACCAGCCGCCGGTATTTACACTGCAGCAGATAGAAAAGACGCTGCCCCACCGCTATCCCTTCCTGCTGGTGGATAAAATAATTGAACTAACGGATACGCATATAGTAGGAGTGAAAAATGTCACTTTTAACGAATTTTACTTCCAGGGACATTTCCCCGGCAATCCTGTAATGCCGGGAGTATTGCAGATAGAAGCACTGGCGCAAACAGGCGGCCTGCTTTGCATCAACGCTATGCCCGAAGGCCAATACGATACTTATTTTTTGAAGATAGACAATTGCAAATTCAAACAAAAAGTAGTGCCGGGGGATACCATGCTGCTTAAAATGGAGCTGATAGAGCCCATCCGCCGCGGTATTTGCGTGATGAGGGGAAGTGTGTTTGTTGGCAATAAGCTTTGTACTGAAGCCGATTTGACAGCACAATTGGTAAAAAGGAATTAAATAACTCAATTGCATAATTTGGCAATGGCCCATGCTGAAGAAACCCATTGTGCTATTTCAAATTTTCAAATTTTCAAATTGAATGATTCACCCACACACATACATACACCCCAACGCAAAGCTTGCTACCAACGTAAAAGTTGATCCCTTTTCTGTTATTCATCAAAATGTTGAAATAGGCGAAGGCACCTGGATTGGCAGCAATGTCACTATCATGGAAGGAGCCCGGATTGGCAAGAACTGCCGCATTTTTCCCGGCGCAGTGATTGCAGGCATCCCGCAGGATTTAAAATTTGATGGCGAAACAACTACGGTGGAGATTGGCGATAACACGACCATCCGTGAATTTGTTACTGTGAACCGTGGCAGCAAAGACAGGTGGACAACCAGGGTGGGCAGCAACTGCCTGCTGATGGCATACAGCCACGTAGCGCACGATTGCATCATTGGTAATAATTGTATCCTCAGCAATAATACACAAATGGCCGGGCATGTGATTCTGGGCGATTTTGCGATCCTGGGCGGCATGTGCGCAGTGCACCAGTTTGTGCAGATAGGCCAGCATGCATTTGTAAGCGGCGGCTCGCTGGTAAGCAAAGATGTGCCACCTTACATTAAAGCAGGCCGTACACCTTTGAGTTATGCCGGCGTAAATTCCGTGGGATTAAAAAGAAGGGGCTTTTCCCTCGACAGGATAAACCATATCCTTGATGTGTACCGCATTATTTACAATAAAGCAATGAATACTTCGCAGGCGTTGAATTATATTGAAGAAGAAATTTCGGCTACTGATGAACGTGATGAGATCGTTACCTTTATCCGTGATAGCGGCAGGGGCATCATCAAGCGTTTTGTGAAAGGCAGTATGGATGAAGAATAATGCATGCAAATCATACTCACCAATACCGGCAAGCGATTCAACAGGGAATGGATATTCCGCAACCTCAGCTATCAATTTACGGCTCCGAAAAAATACGCCATCACCGGTGCTAACGGTTCCGGAAAATCAACATTGCTGCAGGTAATTGCAGGTGCTGTCTCGTTCAACGAAGGTTCTGTAACATTACAAAATGAAAAAGCGATAATTCCTGCCGAACAATTTTTCAACCATATCGCCATTGCGGCTCCTTACCTTGAGCTGATTGAAGAAATGACCGCTAATGAGCTGTTAGGATTTCATGCTTCATTTAAGCCATTGCTTGTTCCCAAAAAAGAAGCGCTGCAAATGGTAAACCTCTCCGCTGCTGCGGATAAGCAGGTACGTTATTACAGCAGTGGTATGAAACAACGGCTGAAACTGGCACAGGCATTTTTCAGCAATACTCCTGTATTATTGTTAGACGAGCCTTTAACTAATTTAGATGCGGAAGGCATTGCATTGTACCGCCAATTAATAGAAAAATATGCCGGTGGCCGTTTAGTCATTATCAGCAGCAACGACAAACAGGAATATGATTTTTGTGAGGAAGTGATCAGGATAGGAGATTATAAAAAATCCCTGGTATAGGATATGTGATGCCTGATTTTTTACAGGCTCTCCATTTCCTTCATTCTTCACCTATCGCCTGCTTGCGATCAGCAAATTCAAATCCGTAAACTTCAGATCAAACCGTTCGCTCAGGTAAAAATTGGTAAGGCTGCCCTTGAATAAATAAATGCCGGTGCGGATGTTTAATTTATGCCATACTATATTATCTATACCACCTTCGTCTGCTGTTTCCAGCAACAAAGGCATTAATACATTACTGATGGCCTGCGAAGCGGTACGGGCAAAACCGCTGGGAATATTGGGTACGCAGTAATGAATAACATCATATTTTTTAAATACAGGCTTGTCATGCGTTGTTACTTCGCTGGTTTCAAAGCAGCCGCCGCGGTCAATGCTTACATCCACGATAACAGTGCCGGGCCGCATATTGCTCACCATTTCTTCCGTTACGATAATCGGCGTTCTTCCACCGGTGCTGCTTAAAGCACCCACTGCCACATCACAGGTTTTTAACTGCTTCGCTAAAATTTTCGGTTCTATTACCGAGGTCCACATTCTTACACCAATATTGTTTTGTAATCTTTTGAGCCGGTAAATGCTGTTGTCAAATACTTTTACGCTGGCGCCCATGGCCAGTGCCGTTCTTGCTGCATATTCTCCCACAATGCCGGCGCCGATGATGATCACTTTTGTTGGCGGAATGCCGCTGATGCCCCCTACCAGCACACCTTTACCATTATTGGGATTGCTTAAATACTGCCCCGCTATCAGCATTACGGCGCTGCCGGCAATTTCGCTCATGCTTCTTACAATCGGGTTGTGGCCGCTGTCGTCTTTCAGGTTTTCAAAACTCAATGCCGTTATTTTTTTATCCATCATTTTCTGGAGGATATTTTTTTTCATGACGGCAAGGTGTATGGGAGAAATAATATATTGTCCGGGCTTCAGCAGCTCACATTCTTCTTCGCTTACCGGTGCACTCTTTACCAGTATATCTGCTTCATACACTTTCTCTTTATGAAAGGCAATATCAGCGCCGGCCTCGGTATAGTCCTTGTCCGAATAGCTGGAGCCTTCGCCGGCTTTCGTTTCCACCACCACCTTGTGCCCGTTGGCTACCATTACTGCTACGGCTTCCGGCGTAAGCGCCACCCGGTTTTCATTAAAAGAATTTTCTTTGGGTATGCCAATAAATAATTCTGCACCTTTTGGTTTCACATCAAGGGTTTCCTCTAAAGTTTCGTAGGAAAAAGAGGGGGATATGAATGGTTTTGATGTAGCCATATCAATTCATAAGTTTTAGAAGCAGGTTACAATTTACGGATTTATTGTGAGCTTTCGGCTGTCATTATTCAGGGGGCTGATATAAGCATGTATGGCATCACCAGGAAAAAGCCCCGGCGCTTTTTCCGGCCATTCAACAAAGCAATAATTGCCGGAACCCAGGCAGTCTTCCACGCCGCTTTGTATGGCTTCTTCTTCATCTTTTAACCGGTATAAGTCAATATGATAAATCAATTCGCCGCTTTTTGACTGGTATTGGTTGATGATGGAAAACGTGGCCCTTCGCCAACGGCGCCTCGAGCTTGATCGTGTGCACCTTGAGCCGAT
>JBEHYP010000013.1:0-47938 GCA_048498115.1 Bacteroidota bacterium
TATTACTATATCCTTTCAGCACCTGGACGTAGTGTACCTGCTGAACCCAGAGATAGAAGAAAAGAAGATCAAGACCATGTTCACCAACAACCACCTGTTTTATTATTCAAGAACAAAAAGGTTCGAGATAAAGGGCAGGTCGAGAAAATACGGGTATTACAGTATTTTTATCATCCCTATTAACAACGATTGCGAGCAGGAAGCCATAGCAGAGCTAAAGGCCAAGAGCTACAATTGATAAGCTTTATTTTTTCTGCTCATTCTCCTGCACCGTAGTTTCATTCGTTTCAATTTCCACCTCTTTGGTGGTAACGGCATAGCTGTTGGGATAAATGGCCGACCCGTATTTAACAGTATAGGCCTTGGTGAATTCTGCGCCGATATACAGTATAAGCGAAGAGTAATAGATCCATGCCAGTATAATCACCAATGAGCCGGCGGTGCCGTAAGTGCTGCCGATATTGGTGCCGGAGATGTAAAGAGAGATAAGAAATTTTCCTCCCAAAAACAACAAGGCTGTTACCAGGGCACCGGTTCCCACATCCTTCCATTTTATTTTTGCATCCGGCAGCACTTTAAATATTACGGCAAAAATCAGCATGCTGGCACCCACCGTCAATAAAAGGTTCACTGCATAAAAAACATAAATGGTCACATCAGGAAAATGCTCTTTCAGCCGGCCATTGATGCTTTCAATAATGCCTGTTACCACCAGCGACACCAGTAAAATAAAAGCCAGCCCCACCACTACAGAAAATGAAAGCAGGCGGTTGATGATGATTTTTACCAGCCCGTGCTTTGGCCTGGGCTTTATGCCCCAGATGCTGTTAATGGAATCCTGTATCTCGGCAAATACCGTGGTGGCGCCTATCAAAAGGGTGATAATGCCAATGATGGCAGCGATAGTTCCTTTATCGCCCACGGAAGCATTTTTTATAATTTCCTGCAATTGCAGCGCAGTATCATTGCCCAAAAAATTTTGAAGGATACCATATACTTTTCCCTCGATGGCCTCCCTTTTAAAAAAAACACTGCAAAACGATATGATGACCACCAGCAGCGGCCCCATGGAAAAAACGGTAAAGTATGCCAGTGAACCGGCGAGCCTTGGCAGCTTATCCTCCGTAAACCCGTTGAAGGTTTCTTTAAGCAATCCCCATGTTTGTTGTATGAATTTATTTTTCAGCATGCAGGTTCAGTTTGTTACTGTAATATATTATCAGGCTGCCGGCGCCGGCCTTAATTTTTGTAACTCGGTCAGCAATATTTTATTCAGCAGCATTTTACTGTCTTCAAACCCATGTGCGTTCAGCCATACGTTCACCGCCACATCATAAGTGTCAGGCTGTATTTCTTTTATCCCTATTCTTACCGGCGGTTCTTTCAGCGCTTCCTTTGACGCAGCAATGGCTGCCTGCAAATGTTCCGACACTTTGCCGAAATCATCTCCCGTTTTAAACGTCAAAACGATATCATATCTCCTTTGCTTATTCAGCGTAAGGTTGAATATCACTTCATTTGATAATTTGCCATTGGGGATAATCAGTGTGTTATTGGTATAAGTAACAACAATGGTATAGAATAAACGGATGGCCGTAACAGTGCCTTCTTCTCCCTGCGCCCTGATGTTGTCGCCGATCTTAAAAGGCTTGAGCAGAATGATCAGTATTCCGCTGGTAAAATTTTGCAAAGTGCCTGACAGCGCCAGGCCGGCTGCCACTCCCAATGCCCCGATAAAAGCCGCTACCAGCGTCATTTTAATACCCAGCAGCTGCATAATCACGAGCGCCAGCAACAATTGCAGCACCAGCTTCAGGAGGTTTTGCAAAAAAGGCCTGAACGTGGGGCTGAGCTTTTTGCCTGAGAAAAATTTCCCGGCCCATTTGCCCACCAGCTTTATCAGCCACAAGCCAATAAAAAGTACCAGCACGGCAATGATCAGCCTTGGCCCGAAGGTCAGCAGCCAGTTATAAAATTTCTCTGCAATCCTTGTATCTATTTTCATCATAACCGTTTTATTTCCTGCCTTTCCCGGTGTATTTCAGCAGGTGCTCTGCATTGTGTATCGCATGTGCAGCCGCTGTATTATTAAAATAACAGAACACCTCTTTGACATTTTTTTTACGGGAAACAGTATCTGCAAAATGCCCGAGCTGCTTTTCTGTATACGAAGAAACATACAGCTGCGGCACGCCATGAAACCGGTAATACACCGAGGAGGCATTTACAATAATGTCATCAGGAAGATCAGGGTGGCTGATGCCGGAAAAAATAATCTCCTTATCGCCCAGGCTGTCATACACTTCTTTTTTCCACCAGCTCCTGTGCCTGAATTCCACAACGTTTTTGTACATGCCGGGCAGTGAGTTAATTAAAAGCTCCAGCCGGCTTTCCGTGTAAGAAAAAGAAGGCGGGAACTGGAATAGCACAGGGCCCAGCTTTTCCTGCAGCCCGCCGGCACAGGTAAGGTAAAAATCGTCCAGCAGCGACTGCACATCCACCATTTTTTTGTAGTGTGTTATCAGCCGGGGCACTTTCACAGCAAAAATAAAATCGTTGGGGCTTTTTTTATACCAGCCTTCCAGTATCTGTTTTTTAGGAAAATTATAAAAGGTAAGGTTTACTTCCAGCGTATCAAAGCGGGAAGCATAAAATTCAAACCATTTTGCAGGCGCAAGCCTCGCAGGATAAAAATCATTTTTCCATTCTTTATAGCTGAATCCTGAACACCCGATATACCATTTCATACTTTATCAATTTGAATACACTGATACTTTATCAATTTGAATACACTGTACGATGCTATGCAAATCAAAACGTATGCTAAGCAGGTTGCCTGTATCATGCGGGAAAGCCCCACCTCATGCTGTTGATTTTATTGCACACAATCCTATTGTCAAAAATTATTTTAATAAAATAATGAGCAGATCGTAGTATTACGTGGTAAATAGTGTTATCTTGGTTACCTGATTACATTTCCAGTATTAATCTCCTACTGACAACAGGTCTTCTTACTCCATTTGTAGTTGTTATTGCTTTGCAATATTTTTGAATTGACCTTATTAAGCTCCGTACCTTTTAGGAAAAAATTTTAGTAACAAAAATAATATATATATATATATGCAACTTGCTGATTATTTCGTTTCGGGGCTCTGGAAGCAATACGATAAAGTTACCGACCTGATGCTCCATCTCAATAAAGACAATGTTTTACAGTACGGGCAAAAAGTAAGCATCCGGCATGTGATTGACCTGGCGAAAAAAGGCTCCATTATTTTTGCGCTCAAATGGAATTACCAGAAAGGCGAATGGATGTATATCGCTCCCCTTGAAATAAAGGGTACGGGGCTGGAGGAAAGCCTTTATTGCAAATATTCGGAAGCCGGTATAAAGCTGGAAAACCTTCTTAACCTCACTTCCCTGTATACTGAGCCCAGGCACCTTGTTCCGCTGGTGCGGAAAAGAAAGGATAATGGCTGTCTTTAGCTTATAACCATAGCAAATAAAAAAGGAGTTTGGTGTTAACCAAACTCCCTGTGCTTGTTTGTGATGTTCCCTGCGGCAGCATTACCTGCATCAGGTTCAATGAGTGTAATCTCAGGTATTTCACTTTAAACCACCTCGTTCACTCTGCAAGCTGCTTATTATACTGCAAGCCGCAGGCCAATTTTTAATACGGCAATAAATGCAAAATGCAGCCGGGATTGTTGTTTCTCTTCCACGTTCGTTTATTTCGTTTCATCAAAAGCGTATTTAATTGCCCGTATATTTTGCAGGAAAATTTTGTTGGCATAATAATCGTCCTTGCCGTTCATTATGGAAAAGTATCATTCACTGGCAACACAGGCAGCCTGGCTGTTCCTGCTCGCTGTACCGGTAGCCTGCGTATCATGGACCGTTACGCATGAAGAAATATTCAGGATACCAAGGGAATACTGCGTCCGCCGCAGCAAGAACATAAAAAACTTTTTCATCCACTCTTTTTTCTATGTCTTCACCTGCGAGTATTGTTTCAGCCATTATATCGCTTTAATATTCGTGGCGCTGTGCAGGTTCCGGCTGTTGCTGCCCGGGTGGCGGGGCTATATCATTGCCTGGTTTTCGCTGGTATGGATCGCCAATTTATATATGAGCATTTTTGGTTTTGTAAGGATAGGCATCAAGAAAGAGAAAACAGATATTGAGTACACAGAAGAGCAGCTTGCAGGAAAAGCAAATAACCACCGGCAGTAAAACTCACTGCAGCGCCAGCATAAAAAAAGATCGCTTCTACAACTGAGGAAATAATACACATCTGTGTAAACATTTTGTGCATTTACAGGCACAAATATTACAGCCGTACAGCAAAATGTTATTGGTTTTTAGCAGGCTGTTTTTTGGAACAGTTTTTATCGCTCTGTCCAGTTTGAAGTACTTCACATTTTTTCACAAAAAAAACAGACAAAATATGCAACGCAATGAAAGTGCTTCCGGGAGAAACCGGGGCAACCGTAACAGCGGCTGGGATTCCCGGCAAACAAACCGTAACCAGCGTAACCGTTATGAGAACGATTACGATGAAGATGACACAGAAGATTTTTTTGATGATGATGAATACGATGAAGAAGATAACGGCCAGTCCGGCGGCCGCACCATGAGGGGCAGCTATGATGAATATGATACCGGCTATGATGATTACAATCAAAATGCAGGGCAAAGAGGCTACCGGGGAAGTAACAACCGGGAAAGCGAAGATGAAGATGGCTATTCCAGTGCAAGCGGCAGGCGTGGCTTCGGTGGCCGCAGCAATCAAAACAGCGGGCGTGGCAATAGCGGGATGGGCTCCCGCTCCGGCCAGGAATATGGCTATGGCGCACACACAGGAGGAAGGGATATTTACAATAACAACAGGACGCAGGGCAACAGCAGTTATGGACGTTCAGGAAACAGTGGCGCTTCTTCAGGGCAATGGGGAAATGATAACCGTGGAGGAAACGGCCGCTATGGCTATTCCCAGGGCCAGGGGCAAGGCGGGGCATCCGGTTCACAAAACAGGAGAGACAGCGACAGGTGGGATATTAATGACAGGTGGGACAATGGCCGTGGCCGGAACCGCTATTAAACACAATGAATTGGGCATAGGTTGAAAATGCTTATGCTCAATTCTTCACAGCATTATTATTTTTTTATGACAATTTCACAACAATATGCCCTTGTAACAGGGGCCACAAGCGGCATCGGGTACGAACTGGCAAAGCTGCTGGCAGCAGATGGTTATAATATCATAGCCGTTGCACGGAGCGAAGAAGAGTTGAATGCCACTGCAACTAATTTAAGCAACCAGTTTGGTGTAAAAGTGATCCCCATCGCAAGAGACCTGTTCAATACCAAAGCTGCTTTTGAGATACACGATCTTGTAAAGGCAAAAAACCTGGGAATACACGTTTTAGTAAACGATGCAGGCCAGGGAGTATACGGGGAATTCCTTGAAACGGATATTTCAAGAGAGTTAGACATCATCCACCTGAATATTTCCAGCCTGGTAATACTCACCAAGCTTTTTTTACAGGATATGGTTAAGGCCGGCACCGGCAGGATCCTGAATGTTTCTTCAATAGCCAGCAAAGCGCCCGGCCCTTTCAATTCTGTTTACCATGGCACCAAAGCATTTGTGCAATCTTTTACCATGGCTGTGCGGGAAGAGGTGAAAGATACCGGCGTTACCATCACCGCGTTGCTGCCGGGTGTTACCGGCACAGACTTTTTTAATAAAGCGGGCATGCAGGAATCAAAAATAGTAGCCAAAGGCGATATGGCCGATCCTGCTGATGTTGCCAAAGACGGGTATGAAGCGCTGAAAAAAGGGGAAGGCATGGTGGTATCAGGAATGAAAAATAAAATGCAGGTGGCCATGAGCGCTGTTACACCGGACGAGCTGCTGGCAAAGCAAATGCTGAAAGAACAGGAACCTGTATCCGGAAAAAAATAACCTTCTTCATTTCTTAAAATATAAAGATGAAAGCTGCAGTAATCCATGGGCCGGGTAAAGTTACCTGCGACAATGTAGATGATCCTTCTATACAAAACGATACCGATGTCATTTTAAAAGTAACGGCCACGGCTATCTGCGGATCCGATCTGCACATTTATTCAGGCGGTTTTCCCCAGCCACGCCCCATGGTGCTGGGCCACGAGTTTATGGGCGAAGTGGTGGAAACAGGAAAGGGTGTAAAAAAATTAAAGACCGGCGACAGGGTGGTAGTGCCCTTTCCCATTGCCTGCGGAAGCTGCTTTTTTTGCCAGCATGATCTTCCCGGGCATTGTGAGAACAGCAATCCTGAGCATTACGGCCCTGAAGGCGGCATCCTTACAGAAAAAGGCGGGGCGCTGTTTGGCTACACAGACCTGTACGGCGGGTATGATGGCGGCCAGGCGCAGTATGTGCGTGTGCCCTATGCAGACGTGGGGCCAAGGCTGGTGCCCGAAGAGTTAACCAATGAGCAGGTGCTGTTCCTCACTGATATTTTTCCAACGGGCTACACCGGCATTGACTGGGGTGAATTAAAAGGCGGCGAAACGGTTGCCATTTTTGGAGCAGGGCCTGTAGGGGTGATGGCGGCAAAAAGCGCCCGCCTGAGAAATGCCGGCCAGGTGCTGATAGTGGATACCCTGCAATACCGGCTTGATAAGGCCAGACAAACAGCAGGCTGCGAAACCATCCTGTGGGACAATGGCAGCAAAGAAGTGGTGGAGCAGATCCGTTCATACACACAGGGCCGTGGTGCTGATGTATGCGTGGATGCTGTTGGGTTTGAGCCTGAACGGAATTTGCTTGACAGGGCCAAGGCAGTTATCAACCTGGAAAAGGGTTCTGTAAAAGTGCTGGAGGCCTGCATGAGCGCTGTAAGGCGCGGGGGAATTGTTTCTGTGCTGGGTGTGTACGGCGTGAACTATGATAATTTTCCTATCGGGCAGTTTTTTGATAAAGGGATCATACTGAAAGGAGGCCAGGCCCCTGCGCATAAATATATTGACCTGCTGCTGAATTATGTGGTGACAAAGCAGGTGCAGCTGGATGATATCATTACCCACCGGCTGCCGCTCACTGAAATATCACATGCTTACGAAATATTCAAGAAAAGAGAAGACGGCTGCGTAAAAGTAGTGCTTGACCCGTGGGCATAATGAACAGCTCTGAAGCTAAAGGCCATGAAGTTTATCCAAACAGTATTGTTCCTGCAGGCAATGCTCTGTTCCATGCTGTTGCTGAAATAATATTATTTGCCGCTTATATATCCGGCATTTTCTTATTACTTAAAAAAGCGGATGTCCCGGATACTGGTATACCTGGCAGGCTGATTGATTAAATATTACCAACTGTTATAAAACACTAAATCCATTTTATGGCTGAAAAAAATAAAAAAGCCGAACCGGCAAAGGCAGTCCCGGACAAATCCGGTGATCTTGAGATCAATACCGAGAACGGAACAGATAAATATCTTACCACGAACCAGGGTGTAAAAATTAATGATGATCAAAATTCATTAACAGCCGGCGCCCCCGGCCCCACCCTGATGGAAGATTTTATCTTCAGGGAAAAAATAACGCATTTTGACCATGAGCGCATACCCGAACGTGTGGTGCATGCAAGAGGCGCAGGCGCCCATGGTTTTTTTGAGCTGTACGAATCCATGGAAGCATATACAAAAGCCGGCTTTCTTACCGATACTTCCAGGAAAACATCTGTGTTTGTACGCTTTAGTACAGTAGCAGGCTCAAGGGGCTCTACCGACCTGGCCAGGGATGTGAGGGGCTTTGCCGTAAAGTTTTATACAGACGAAGGCATATTTGATCTTGTTGGAAATAATATGCCTGTATTTTTTATACAGGACGCTGTTAAATTTCCTGACCTGATCCATGCCGTAAAACCGGAGCCGCATAACGAGATCCCGCAGGCGGCATCGGCCCACGATACTTTTTGGGATTTTATTTCGCTGATGCCTGAATCAACACATATGATAATGTGGCTGATGAGCGACAGGGCCATTCCCCGCAGCTACCGGATGATGGAGGGATTTGGCGTACATACGTTCAGGTTAGTTAACGCACAGGGTGTTGCAAGCTTTGTAAAATTTCACTGGAAGCCGCTGTTGGGAGTGCATTCGGTAGCCTGGGATGAAGCGCAAAAAATATCCGGCAAAGACCCCGATTTCCACCGGCGGGACCTGTGGGAAGCCATTGAGAACGGGATGTTCCCCGAATGGGAGCTGGGCGTGCAGATTGTTCCGGAAAAAGATGAGCATAATTTTGAGTTTGACCTGCTTGACCCGACTAAAATTATACCCGAGGAGCTGGTGCCGGTAAAAAGGATTGGAAAGCTTACTTTAAACCGTAATCCTGATAATTTTTTTGCAGAAACAGAGCAGGTTGCCTTTCATGTGGGGAACGTGGTGCCCGGTATTGATTTTACAAATGACCCCTTGCTGCAGGGAAGGTTATTCTCATACCTCGATACGCAGCTGATACGGCTGGGCGGTCCAAATTTTCATGAAATACCCATTAACCGGCCATTGACCAGGACGCATAATAACCAGCGTGACGGCTTTATGCGGCAGACCATTAACCAGGGCCGGGTGAGCTACCATCCCAATTCATTAAATGGCGGTTGCCCTTTTCAGTCAAAAATGGCAGCCGGCGGGTTTACTTCCTATGCAGAAAAAATAGATGCAGGCAAAATAAGGCAGAGAAGCGAAAGCTTTCTTGATCATTTCAGCCAGGCCACTTTGTTTTTTAACAGTCAGTCGGATGCCGAAAAAGAACACATTGTTAATGCATTCAGCTTTGAGCTGGGAAAAGTGCAAACCATCACCGTTCGTGAAAGGATGTTAAAAAATATTGCTGCCGTTGATACGGCACTTGCTAACGGTGTGGCCTACAGGCTGGGGTTGCATATAAAAAAAGAAGACCCGGTAAATGAAAGCGTTCCTGCAGATGCAGATCCTTCATTGTACCAGCCGAAGAAAGTTAAAAGCTCGCTTGACCGCTCTGATGCGCTGAGCATGGCCAATACGGTGAAGAACAGCATTGTGTCCCGGAAGATCGCTTTTTTGGTAGCTGACGGGGTGAATGAAGAATGCATTATTGCGTTAAAAACAGCGCTGGAAAAAGAAGAAGCCGTGATAAGCATCATTGCACCAAGACAGGGAAAGATTGCAACGGAGCAGGGCAATGAAATAGAAGCCGCCGAAAGCACGCTTACTGCTGCCTCTGTTTTATTTGATGCGGTATATGTGCCCTGCGGCATTCAAAGCAGCGCCACCCTTGCTGCCGATGGCGATATGATCCATTTTTTAAATGAAGCATACCGGCACTGTAAAACAATTGCTGCCGATGCAGACGCGGTACAGGTTTTGGAGAACACCTGTTTTGCAAAGTCAATAAAGATGGAAGATAATTTAGGTATCATAATTGATAAAAATCCTGCGGCGCTTGCTGAAAGATTTATAGCGGCCGTTGCGCAGCACCGGTTTTGGGAAAGGGAAAAACCAGGCAAAGTGCCTGCATAAATTATGCACATTATTTAATAACAATAAAAAAATACACATTTATGGCAAAAGCATCAAAACAGGCGGTTGCAAAAAAAGCAACCCAGCAAAACAGCACCGACAGCAATTCTATGCTGCATGAATTCCTGTACGAAGAGCTGAAGGACATCTACTGGGCAGAAAAGCACCTTACCAAGGCATTGCCCAAAATGGCCAAAGCCGCCACTACTGAAGAACTGAGAGATGCCATCAATGAGCACCTTGAAGTAACCGAAACACACGTGGAAAGGCTTGAGCAGGCTTTTGACCTGCTGGGCAAAAAGGCACAGGCTAAAAAATGCGAAGCAATGGAAGGCCTTACCAAAGAAGCGGAATCCATAATGGAAGACACGGAAGACGGCACTGCAACAAGGGATGTAGGTATAATACTGGCAGCACAAAAAGTGGAACACTATGAAATCGCAACCTATGGCGGCCTGGTGCAACTGTCAAAAACTTTAGGCCTGGATGATCTGGCTTCCCTCCTGGAAGAAACATTGCAGGAAGAAAAAGATGCAGACAGCACCCTGACTGACATAGCAGAAAACTCAGTAAACTACCAGGCTGCTGAAGAGGAAGAAGAAGAATAGAATAAGCCGGTTAGGCTAGTTATCCCGTAAAGAGCTGTTATAATAAAATATAGCAGCTCTTGTCTTTATGCCCCGCAGTTGCCAAATACTGCTGTCTCTTTTTGGCTACAGGTGAGAAACATCGTACACATCCGTAAGAATATATTTCCGGCGCCTTCCACCCGGAATTTCCCCTTTTGTAGAATTGGCTTTTAGCAGATTTCGCAATGTGTAGAGCAATAACCGCAGCGCCCTGCCTGTTTTTACTGCTGCGGTAAACTTATAAACAATTTTCCCTTTTGGAATATTTAATGATTGACAGAGTGTAATTCTATCACCAAAAAATCTACACACCATGAAAATGACAAAATTCTTATCAGGGAAAAAATTATTGGCGGGCACTGCAGCGGTATTGTTTACATTTTTAATAATACCCGGGTGTAAGGACGACAACAATGAGGAGATCAATAATACTCCTTACAGCATCAGTGGAAATGGCAACGGCAGCCAGGTGGTGCCGTCCAACACCGGCACCGGCACCAGTACCATCACAGGCACTTATCAACCCGTAAACAGGCAACTTATTTATACAGCAAACTGGGACAGCCTGAGCGGAGCCCCTACTGCCGGTGGTTTTTATACCGGCGCCAGCGGGGTAAACGGCACTCTTAACGGCACAGCCTGGGCCTTTGATTCAACAGCAACCGGTACCGGCAGCGCAACCGATACGCTCACCCTTACACCGGATGAAGCCACACAGCTATTAGGCGGCAGCTGGTATTATTCGTATGGCACGGCTGCTTATCCCGGCGGAGAAGTGAGAGGGCAGATTACAGCTACGCGGTAACAACATCATTATTTAAAGTAAACAGAAAACTATGGAACCTGCAACAATGAAAGGAACACCTGCATTAAAAGAAGGAAAGCTTACAAAACAAATAGAAAGGGAAACAAGCAGGATACCTTCTGATGTTTTTTTGTATGCATCGCTGGGGATGATGGCACTGTCATTGTCATGTAAGCTAACGGGCAATGATCACAAAAGCTTATTTTTTGGACAGTGGGTAGCGCCCCTGCTTCTTTTCGGGATTTATAATAAAATTGTAAAGACCCATGGCCACGATTTGGAAGATACAGGAGAATACGATGAATTATTATGAACAGGCAAAACAAACAATTGAAAAGCGTATGCAAAAAATAACAGTATTATACTGGCGGCATCCGGGCTTTACGAATTATGTGAAAAAATTATTGCACAGGGGCAATAAGCAGGCGGCCCCGGAAAATCAGTTAAAGGGCAAGCTGCTTTCTTACAGGAAAAGAAAGCCAGATCTCCTCTTTTAAAAACAGTTGAATTTCATGCAGGGCAGTTTGCTGAACCCAATCGGCAACTGCCCTGCATAATTTTATTCCCTTACTTCTTCCGTTGCACTAAAGGCGCTCGCCGAACCATCTGAATTTTCTTCCTCTGTATAATTTATTTTTTCCCCGTCCCTGTTATAGAGGTCTGCAGTTTTTTTGTCCCTGTCATTTTCCGGCCTGATTATTTTTTCTGAAGCATGCCCGTGAGGGAAGCCGGGAAAATCCTGGTCAATTTTATTATCGTTGCTTTTCTTTACCAGGTCCTGCTGCTCTGCATTGCTGCGGCGTAGCTTTTTGCCGGCAAAGTATTTTTTGTTCCTGTTCATTGTTAGTTACCAGTTTTGTTTCTCCCGTTTACAACGCAAACCGTGCCATGCTTTGCTGGTATGCTATTTGGAACTTTTTAAAAAAACAGGAACATGGAAAAAAATAATTTAAAAGGAAAAAAAGTTGCCATACTTACTGACAACGGGTTTGAAGAAATAGAGCTCACCAGCCCTAAAAAAGCGCTGGAAGAAGCGGGTGCTGAAGTGCATATTGTTTCTCTTCAGCCAACGGTAAAGGCCTGGAAGCACGACCGCTGGTCAGTAGAATATAATGTTGACCTGAACCTGAAAGAAGCAAGCAGCGATGATTATGACGCCCTGATGATTCCGGGCGGCGTTATCAACCCTGACCAGATGCGAAGGCACAGCGAATACGTGGATTTTGCCGATGAATTTATTAAGGCCGGCAAGCCGGTGGCTGCCATCTGCCACGGGCCGCAATTGCTGATTGAAACAAAAAAGGTGAGGAATAAAGATCTTACATCCTTTCCTTCTATCAAAACAGATTTAATCAATGCAGGCGCCAACTGGATAGACAGGGAAGTGGTGGTTGACAACGGCCTTGTTACAAGCCGCAGCCCGGAAGATCTGGGTGCTTTTAATAAAAAAATGGTGGAGGAATTTGCGGAAGGCGTTCATACAGCACTTTAATAACAAGGGTCAATCGGTCTACACATTGTATAAACCAGGTAGAAAATATTACTCAATTATTCATAGAAGCGGTTATACACTTTACCCGGCATTGCATTGGCGCATTTGTTGGTAATATTTATTTCACAAAAAAAACAATGTATGAAAAAAACAATAATGATCGCCGCCTGGGCCATTGCTGCAATGGCGGTTTCATGCGGCAGCAACAACAGTTCAAATGATGTTTCTGCAGACAGCACAAAAGCAGACACAAAGGAAATTGCAAAAGAGCAAAATGAAAACAAGTTTGACAGCACCGACCGGGAAGGGGATGCTGAATTTGCAGTTAAAGTAGCAGATGCCGGCCTGCTGGAAGTGCAGCTTGGCAAGCTCGCTTTAAAAAATGCTGTTTCTGCCAAAGTGAAAGAATTTGCGCAAATGATGGTGGACGATCATTCAAAAGCCAATATTGAGCTTACAGCAGCGGCGCAAAAAAAGAATATCAGCCTGCCTGCAGGATTAAGCGACAAGAGCCAGGAAAAATACAATGATCTTTCTTCGAAAAGCGGGAGTGAATTTGATAAGAAATATATGTCAGCAATGGTGGATGGCCACCAGGACGTGCTTGATGCAATGACCAAAGAGGCAGAAAAAGGAAAAGACCCTGACCTGAGGGCATGGGCGCAGGGAAAAGTGGATGTTATTAAGCACCACCTGGAAATTGCAAAAAGCACCAAAGACCTGGTGAATAAATAAATGGTTTGGGTTTATTGAGCATGTATACCGGCAGCAGAAATTGCTGCCGGTTTTTTATTAAAACAGCAACGATGCAAACTGCATTCCTGTAAGCAAAGGCTTATCCAGGCCTTTTTGCATAATAAGCACTTTGAATTTCCCGGTTGTGTTTAAAACAAGGGGATAAAAAGGAATGCTGTATTTTTTCAAAGCTTCTACCAGCCCGAGGCTGTGCAAAAAATAAGATTGCAGCGTAAGCCCGCAGTTTTGCAATAAAAATTTTTCACCCCAATATTTTACAGCAGAAAAATTTACCTGCGCAGTAATATCCCGTTCCCCGATGGTTTGGTAAATATCTGTGCTTGCCTGCTGTTTGGTAAAGCTTATAAGGGAGCCATCGCGGTAAGCAGGCTTGCACAGGTCTGATGACACATAGCCATAATCAATGGCAATCACAAATCCTTTGTTCAGGGAACCGGCAATATCCCTTATCCATTGCACCGCTTCCAGGTTAATCTCTGTCTGGCACCCTTCTCCTAATATTATTCCCAATTGACAGAGATAATCCTTTAATTCCTGCGATGCCGGTACAGTCAGTTCAACAAACCTTCCTGCTTCGTAACCGATAAATATTTCGTACAGATCTCCCTGTTTTATTACCCGGTGCACAGCAAAATTATCAAGCACTTCATTGGCAATAATGCACCCGTAGCCGTACGAAATTTCGCTTATTGAATTGTACCATTCCACTTTTTCGCCAAGCAATTTTTTCTGGGCATCAATCATGTACCCGCTTTTTTCAATGATACAATACCTCAGTTTTTCATAAAGCGGTTCATTGCCCTTTAAATAAGCAAGCATATCGCTGCAGAGCTTTCCCCTGCCGGCGCCGTACTCTATAATGGTGAAAGAAGGCTGCTCCAGTAATGCCCACATTTCTTCTACCTGCCTGCCGAGCAAATACCCGAACAGGCATGTTAGCTCAGGCATAGTAAAATAGTCACCACCCTTTCCTATTTTATTACCACGGGAGCTGTAGTATCCCAGCCCGGGATAATACAAAGCCATCTCCATGAATTCACAAAACGAGATGGGCCCTTCTGCATCTATTTTCCTGCTGATAATATCCGGTAACAAGTGATGGTTTTTAAATTAAAAGAGGTTTTGATATAGTATCAAAACCTCCGTACAGATGAATATAACGCCGGTATCACCTGCCATTTCGTTCATCCGGACATTGTTGAGGGTTCCAGTAAAGTGCCATGCTGCTAACACGGTAATACAATTATAAACGGAACAAAAACACCACAACCTGGATACCGCATTTTTATCCCCGCCATTTTTTGCTTACACACTACTTAGCAGAATCCCTCAATTTTTTGATGGCATCATGGCTTTCTTTTAAAGCGAGCTTTTGTGCTGCTATCAATTCATGTGTTTCGCTGTCAATTTCAGTATTTGACAGCGCTTCGTTATACGCTTTTTGTGCCTGGTCTTCGCCATATTCGCAGGAAGACAGGATAGTAGCCCTGTCATTTCCTGTAAAAGTTGCTTTTACATCCATCCATGCCCTGTAAAGCTTACCCGGAACAGTAGTGCCTTCTTCCTGCTCCCCGCCCAGCTCACTGATATGGGTTGTAAGCTCAGCAACATTTTTACGGCTTTGATTGGCCATACGGTTAAAAACGGGCTCCAAAGTGGCATCTTCATTTTTTGTTTCATCGGCAGCTTTGGTATATCCTTCAATCCGGTCGTTATTGATCTTAACAAGATCATTCAATACCTCCACTGCTTCTTTTGAAATAGTTGTCATAATTATTGTTTTCCGGTAAAGCCTGTAATACTGTGCCAAATAAAACAGCATTGATATAATGGAAAAAGGGCTTGCAGCAGTTTCTCTCCTTTCACTATTTGTTGAAAAAATATCCCGGCGCCTGTGTAAAACAATTCCCGGTTTATACTAAAAACAAATACAAATTGTATGGCAGATGATTTGCATTTTTCAATGTAAAAATTATCAACTAAAAATTAATGTATGAAAAAGAACAGAATAATTGCTTTGCTGGTTTCCTTTGCATTGCTTTCAGTAATCTTCATTCCTTCAGGTGCACAGGCACAGGGCGCTAAAACAGAGGCAGTAAAAGAAGCAGATGAAGCAAAAGCTGCATTCATTAAAAGCGACCCGGGGCTTGCCAAACATTTTAAAACGGCATACGCCTATGTTATCTTTCCCAATATCGGCAAAGGTGCATTGATTGTTGGCGGCGCCGGCGGCAAAGGCACTGCATTTCAAAACGGGATGGCTGTGGGCAAGGCCAAAGTAGTGCAGGTTACAGTAGGCGTGCAGGCAGGCGGCCAGGCATACCGTGAAGTAATATTCTTTGAAACAAAAGATGCTTTCCAACGATTTAAGGGAGACAAGCTGGAATTCAGCGGGCAGGTATCTGCCGTAGCTGTTAAGGCCGGTGCTTCGGCCAATGCGAAATACGCTGATGGCGTTTTGGTATTCACCGAAGAAATAGGAGGCCTGATGGCTGAATTGTCCGTAGGCGGACAAAAATTTACTTATGAACCGCTGGAAAAATAAAGCCCGGTAATTAAATAAATTTTGAAAAACAGAAAGCCTGAATTTTCAGGCTTTCCTGTTTTAACGGGGGCATAAGAACAATAGCGCACCGGCTGCCGGCGGAACAGAATTTGAATGATAAACAAAAAAGAAAAAAGATGAAAAATAATCCAGGAATAATCAAACAGAAAAAAATCAGCCGCTTTGAGATCATGGCATCAAAGGTTACAAGAGCCGCAGGCACCAACGGCGCTTTTCTAACTGCCGTATTGCTGGTAATAGCCTGGCTGGTAAGCGGCCCTTTCTTTCATTATTCAGAAACATGGCAGCTGGTAATCAATACAGGCACTACTATCATCACTTTCCTGATGGTGTTTCTGATCCAGAAAACGCAAAATAAAGATTCACTCGCCATCCAGCTGAAGCTGAATGAGCTGGTGGCATCGCACGAGGTAGCGAGCAACCGGCTTGTGGATGTTGAAAACCTGACAGAGGAAGAGCTTATAGTGATACAGCAATACTATAAAAAGCTGAGTGATTTCTCCAAGAAAGAAGAAAGCCTGCGCCTTTCCCATTCCATTGACGAAGCGGAGAATGCGCACAATATTAAAACCGTGAAAAGAAAAATGGGTAAGCCGGATGTTGTTAATGGTAAAAGCAAATAGCATTTACTGGAGGCTGATCATGTGGTTTACCTTCTGCTGAAAAAATTTTATATCGAATGGCTTGCCGATAAAGCTGTGTTTGTTCAATGGATTTGCCAGTTCAAACCGCATATTGGCAGACATAAAAAGCACAGGTATATCTTTGGTAACAGCGTTGTGCTGCAATGCCAGCCCGGCCTCGTCCCCGTTACCGTCAGGAAGCATGATATCCATGATCACAAGGTCAGGCAACGATTGGTTCATTTGCGTATTGAATTCCTTTAAATTTTCGCAGGGTACCACGTGATAGCTGCGGTTCAATATAAGGCCAAGCATGTCCCTTATATCTTCATCGTCTTCTACCAGGTAAATTGTTTTTTTCATGCCGGTCTTTTTTTGGAAGGGAAAGTAAAATAAAATTCAGCGCCTTTCCCTATTTCACTTTTCACATACATTTTACCATTATGCCGTTTTATGATTTCGTTGCTCAGGTACAGGCCCAATCCAAGCCCGGAAATATTGCGGTTGCCCTCCACCCTGTAAAATCTTGAAAATATTTTTTTCTGCTCTGCAGCGCCGAGGCCTATTCCTTCATCCTTTACCATCACCGTCACTTCACCTGTACCTGTTTTTAATTTTACAAAAACTTCATCCGCAGCAGGGGAATACTTTATGGCATTGGTGATAAGGTTTTGTATCACCTGCTCTATCCGCTGCCTGTCAGCTTCCACTGCAAAGCCAGTGCCTTCTGCTTCAAAATACACTGTGTGCGATTTAGCGCTGAACCGGTATGTTTCAATTACTTCAAGCAGCAGGTCTTTAATATCAAACAATTCAAAGTCCAGCACTAATTTGCCGGCCTCAATTTTTGATACGTCAAACATATCCGTTACCAGCTCATTCAATTTATGTACCTGCCGCAGGGATTTATCCAGGAATGTTTTTGCCGTATCATCCGCTATTTGCTGCTGCAGCACCTGCAGGTACCCGCTGATGGTGGTCAGCGGCGTTTTTAACTCATGGCTTGCCAGTGCTATGAATTCATCTTTTTTATCACTGAGCTTTTTAACTTCTGCAAACAGCCTGCAATTTTCCAGCGCCACTGATGCCTGCGATGCAATGATGCTCACCATATCTTCATGCTCTTCTGTAAATACACCTGCTTCAGGATGCCCGAAGAACAGGCCGCCTATCACATTTCCCGATACAGATTTTACAGGTACGGCCAGGTAGCTCACCACGGGCAGATGCCCTTCGGGCATACCGTAATGAGGAGGAATATGACCGTAGCGTGGATCTTTTGTAACATCTGCCACTCTTACCACACCCAGGCCCGCAAAGGTTGTATGGAACAACGGTGTATTGCGTGGCGCACCCAATTTTTCAAATGCTTCTTTAGGCGCACCAGAAATAGTATAAAGGAGATAGGATTCGCCTTCTTCATTAATGGCATTATAAAAAAAAGCGCCAAAAGCAGCCCCGGTAATTTTTGTAGTGGCATCTGTTACCGGTTGCAATATGGAATGTTCATCCAGCAGTCCTGAAATTTCGCTGCTGACAGCATTCAGCATCTCCAGCCTTCTCGTGTATTGCAATATCTGGTTTTCCCTCAGTATATCCCTGCTGATATCCCTCGCTATTTTGGACGCACCCACTATATTGCCGTCTGCATCTTTTACCGGCGATATCGTCAATGATATATGCAGCCGCCTGCCTGATTTTGTAACCCGTACTGTTTTAAAGTGATCAACCCTTTTACCGGCTCTGATGCTCTTTATAATATGCTCTTCTTCAGATAGAAGTTCATTGGGAATAAGGATACTGATATGTTTTCCCAGCACTTCCTCTGCTGCATATTCAAATATCCGCTGGGCGCCGTTGTTCCAGCTGGTGATGTTGCCGTTAAGGTCTTTGCTGATAATAGCATCCTCCGAAGATTCTACAATAGCAGAAAGCACCGCCAGCTTCAGTATATCAGGAAATTTACCTGCAGATTTTAAATTTTGCCCGGGCATGTTTGTTTTTATGAATGAGGGTGAATTAAATTACAAACTCATGGTTTGCGGTTTTTCAAAATGATTAACATTATATCATTAATGCAGGTGTGCAAATAAATACCCATGTGAGAAAATCGCTTCTCACATATTGTTATGCATATTCTCATTAAAAATCTTTTATTCAATATTTCAAACCACTCCGGCTCTTTAATTGTAATATGCAATGCAATTAATCCAAATTTTAAACCAGTGTTTTAAAATATTTTTGCAGGTATAAAATAACCCCCTGTTGCTGCTTACCCGCAGCAACCAAGAAATAGTATGAAACGTATTCTTATTTTAGATGACAATGACGATATACTGACCCTGGTGAAAACGATACTCGGCATGAACGGCCATGCTGCTGAAACAATTGCTAACTGGGAATGCCTGCACAGCACCATCGAAGCGTTTAAGCCGCACCTGCTGTTCGTGGATATTTCCCTGCCCGGCATCAATGGAGTGGAGCTGTGCAAAGACCTGAAACGGGCGGATAAAACAAAAGATATCCCGGTAATACTTTTTTCTGCCAATGCTGAAACGAAAAAAAAAGTAACTGAATGCGGCGCTGCCGGTTATCTCGCTAAGCCTTTTACCATAAAAGAGCTGTTAGCGGTGATCGACCATCATACAAAAGGAAACAACCTTTCTCCTGCTAATTAGGAATATATTTTTCCAGCGAAGCAGGCTTGTCTTTTGTCTGGTTGCGTTTGGCAGCGTATGAAAAAATTACAATCAGCAGGGAGGCTCCTCCCCCGCTTACTAAAATTATATTGGCCATGAGCATAAAAATAAGCCCGGCGGGATAAGTAACCCGGATGCTTGACGGGGAATCCGGTAGTAACTCATTGGGGTGCATGGCGGAAAAAAGCCCCGGGTAAAAAGTAAAAACGCCGATAACCACGAATATAACAGAGAATATTATCCCGGCTATCAGCGCCAAATGGCCCGCAATGAGCATGGATACCGAACGCTTTCCCTCGTATTCCCTCTTTATAAGCGAGCCGGTATAAGCCCCGATAATTGCTATGAATAAAAAATTACCAATATAAGGAAGGTACAGGTTTTCATATTTATTGTCGGCTAAAAAAAACAGCACCAGCACCATATAAAGCACAGCCGCCGTAAAGCCATAGATAAGATATTCTTTTACATGCTTTTTATCAAACAGTGGATTTTTCATACAAGTACATTTAATTGTTATAATCATTATAATACAAAAAATGTTCCTGCACTGCTAATTACCAGCCCTTGTTCACTTCTGTAAACTTTGCTGTACATTACAGGATAATAATTGTAGAGAAATATACTCAAACCGGGACTCAGGCAGGCGGCTAAATATAAATATCAGCAGGTGAGGCTGATGGGCATACTCATTGCATAAATTATTGTTAACCGAAAATTTAAAATAATTGACAGCGCTTGAAATTTTCTCCATTAAAAAGAGTTGTACGAAGAACATTTAAAATTCTTACCTGGCTGGCAGGTTCAGTACTGTTCCTTATTCTTCTTTTATTGATCCTTATTCAATTCCCTGCAGTGCAGAATTTTGCAAAGGATAAAATCGTATCCTACCTGCAGGGAAAGCTTCATACAAAAGTGAGCATTGCAAAGCTGTCAATAAATTTTCCGAAACAAATAGTGCTGAAAGGTATTTACCTGGAAGACCAGCAAAAAGATACCCTGCTCGCCGGGCAAAATGTTCGGGTTGATATCTCTATGCTGAAGTTACTGAAAGGCAATGTAGAGATCAACCATGTGGAGCTGGACGGCATTACTGCCAACGTTTACCGCACTGGGCGTGATACCGTTTTCAACTACCAGTATATTATTGATGCTTTTGCTGACACCACCCGGCAAAAAGAAGAAGATACTGCTGCAGGCATGCAGTTCAAAGTAGGAAAGCTGGTGCTGAATAATATCAACAGTTCTTTCAGGGATGAACAAACAGGCATGGATTTTTTGATCCATCTCGGCAAATCTCAGGTGGCGTTTGAAACATTTGACCCGGCCAAAATGAATTTTTCTGTTCCGCTCATTGCATTTGACAGCGTGGCCGGGCACATGTACCAAAATAAACCATTGCTTGCACCTGAACCCGCCGCAAAAGTGGAAGCAGAGAGCAATGAACCGTTTCAATTGTCGCTGGCGTTAAAACAAATCGGGCTGACGAATATCCAGTTCGATTACAGGAACGATGTTTCCCCCATGCGTGCCCATATTGATATGGGTGAATTATCTGCAGATGTACAATCGGTTGATCTTTCAAAGCTGGACGTACAGGTAAATAAGATAAAGCTCCGCCATACAAAAGCCAATCTCGCCTTAGGCAAATCCGTGCAAACCGCAATTGCAAAAGAAGAAGTAAAGAAGGAAGTGAACGCCCAGGCAAATAATCCCTGGAAAATTTTTATCAGCGATGCGGATTTTGCCAACAATGATATTGTATATGATGACGACAACGTGGCGCCGGTAAAAACAGGAATGGATTATTCGCATATTGCCATTGACAGCTTTACCTTAAAAGCCGGCAATATCCTGCTTACTCCCACAGGCTACAGCGGTGACATTGCAAAAGCATCCTTTTCTGAAAAAAGCGGCTTTGTTTTGCAGGACCTGCAAACAAAATTTACCTACAGCGACACCGGCGCATCACTTAAAAACCTCCGTGTACAAACTGATAAAACAATCATACAGGATGAAATATCCCTTGCATACGATTCACTTGCATCAGTGATAAAAGATATTGGCAGCCTGTATGTAAATGCCAGCCTGCAGCAATGCAAATTATCCGTAAAAGATATTTTGACCTTTGCGCCCCAGCTGCAACCCAATTTAAAAGGTTTTGAAAATGCGGTAATCGCAATAAATGCAAAAGTAAACGGCTATGTAAAAGATATTGCCATTCCTTCATTGCAGGTAAGCGGCATTGGCAGTGCCGTAATGAATATATCCGGCCGCATTAAAGGCCTGCCTGATCCTGCAAAAACCAGCTATGATGTAAGGATAAATAATTTTACTGCCGGCAAAGCTGACATCCTTCATTTTCTCCCCGGCAACCTCCAAATACCCGTGTCATTGCCTGGCCGTATGACCGCAAGCGGTACATTCAAAGGCTCAGCGGAAAATTTTATCACCGATGCGTTGCTGCAAACTGATAAGGGGAATGCAAAAGTATCAGGCTCGCTTAATATGGCTGCCAAAACGTATAACATGAAAGGAGAGCTGCAGGATGCCGACCTGGGATACCTGCTGCAGGATACGATGATCGGCAGGCTAACGATGAGCTTTATGGCAAAAGGAAGCGGCTTTGAGCCTGCTGCCATGAATACCGATGCGGCAATGAATGTTTCTTCTGCCTATATACAAGGATACAATTATAAAAACCTTACGGCAAAAGCTTCCGTAAGGAAAGGCTACAGTAAAATAACGGCTGATATGCACGATCCCAATATTGCATTCGGGTTGAATGCTTCGGCGCTGGTAAAAGAAAAAGCGATGTCCGATGTAAAGCTGGATTTGGATATAGACAGCCTTGCTTTAAAAACACTGGGTTTTACAAAAGATGATATCCGGCTGCGGGGCAGGCTGCTGGCTGATATACCCGTTGCTGATATGGAACAGCCCGTGGGCAGCATCCGCATGGATAATGTAACGCTGCAATATAATAATGATGTGTACAGCCCGGACAGCATTACCATCACAGCAAATAAAACAGACAGCGGGCAACTGATCACACTGCAATCGCAGGTATTAAATGCAGACCTGCTGGGAACATACAAGCTCAGCAGCATTGCCAACGGGCCAATGCAGGTGCTGAACAAATATTATTCACTTGGGCTGAAAGATTCTGCAATAAACGACCATTGGCGGTTGAATGCCGCTGTGATACCTGACAGCTTATTGTTTGCCATTTTGCCTTCGCTTGCCGGCACAGATACCATCAGGGCAACAATGCAATTCAACGGCGCTGCTGATTCATTAGCATTCACCGCCAATGCGCCTGCCGTAAAAAGCGGCGGCATATTGGTTGACAGCTTAACGGTAAAGGCAGCCACCGGCAATGATGCTTTTGTATATGGCGCTGCTTTTAATAAAGCAGGTTCTAAAAGTTTTATGATACAGCGCACAGTTTTTTCCGGCTATGCAAAAAACAATGCGCTCACCAATGATCTCCTGATAAAAGATGCTGACGGCAAAGACAAGTACGAGCTGGCCTTTAAAGTGGCATCTGAAAAAAACGGCACAAGAATAAACCTGCTGGATACATTGCTGCTTGATTATGATCGCTGGGCAACAGACAGGTCAAATTATATATTGCTTGACAGCACCGGAATAGTTGTAAGGAATTTTTCCATTGAAAACAACGAACAGTTGCTCAGGATACATTCACAATCAGAAAGCCCGCAGGCACCTGTTGATATCACGTTAAAATCGTTCAGGATAAAAACCATCACTGATTTTGCCGAGCAGGATTCCCTTGTGATGGATGGCGTGATCAACGGCAGCACACAGGTAAAAGATATTTTTACCAATCCTGCCTTTACTTCTGATATTACCATTAATGATCTTTCTTATAACAATGATACGCTGGGGAACCTTGTTGTAAAAGTTGACAATCAAACAGCAGATACATACAATGCCCATGCAGCATTGAAAGGAAACGGCAATAACGTGGAGCTGAACGGCAAATATGTTTCCGGCAACGGCGCTATGGACCTTTTGCTGACGATCGACAGCCTGAACCTTGCCGCATTACGTTCCCTTTCGCAGGGAGCAGTGACGGATGCAAGCGGCAACCTCCAGGGAAGGATTGATATTAAAGGAACAGCATCAGCCCCCGCTGTGAACGGGGAGCTGCAGTTTATCAACGCAGGTATAATGCCGGCGATCACAGGAGAAAAGTTGCATTTATCCGATGAAAAAATAAAGGTGACCGGCAACAATGTTCATTTCGATGAATTTACCCTGGTTGATTCGGCAGGCAACAAAGCCATCCTTGACGGGGATATATTCACCAATAATTTTACTTCTTATTCATTTGACCTTACATTGAATGCCGATGACTTCAGGGTGCTCAATTCAACCCAGCAGCCCAATGCGCTTTATTACGGCAGGCTGAACGTGGATGCAGATATTGCCATAAAAGGCCCGATGGAAGCGCCGTCTGTGAACGCCGACCTTACCGTGAACAAGCAAACGGATGTCACTATCATATTGCCCGGCCCCAATCCTGAACTGGAAAACAGGGAAGGCGTGGTAGTGTTTTTTGATGCATACGGAAATGAAGACAGGAGTAAGAAAGTAAGAAGAGCAGCAGATTCTTTATTCAGGGTGAAAAAGCTTGCAGGCATGGACATCAGCGCCACCATCCAGTCAGATACGGCTGCACAGATAACACTGGTTACAGATGAAAGAAGCGGCGATGCCATTAAAATAAGGGGCAAGGCAAACCTGGCAGGCGGCATTGATAAAAGCGGCAAGATAAGCCTTACCGGCAGCTACCAGCTTCAAAGCGGTTGGTATCAGGTAAGCCTGAGCGTATTAAAAAAACAGTTTGCCGTGCAGCCGGGCAGCATCATCACCTGGAATGGCGATGCCACTTCGGCCACCGTAGATATAACTGCCAATTACACTGCCAATACGCAGCCTATTAATTTATTGCAGAGCGAACTGGCAAGCCTTTCGCCGGCTGACCTTAACCGCTACAAGGCAAGAGTACCATTTAATGTTGTGCTGATGATGAAAGGGGATTTGATGAAGCCCGTCATCACATTTGACATCAAGCTGGATGATGAGCAAAAAACAAGATGGCCGGATGTGGAATCAAAATTGGAATATATACGGGGCGATGAAGGAGAATTGAACAAGCAGGTGTTTGCATTGCTTTTACTGAACAGGTTTGTGCAGGAAAACCCGTTAAAAAATTCAGCGGAAGGCACTTCACTTGCCACCACGGTAAAAACAAGCGTGAGTAAAATACTGGCAGACCAGATAAACAATCTTGCAGGCAGTTTGATACAGGGAGTTGACCTGAATTTTGGGATCAATGCAGAAGATGATTATACAAGCGGCACACCGGAAAGCAGGACAGACCTGACAGTGGGCGTTTCAAAAAAATTACTGAACGACAGGCTGCGTGTAAGCGTGGGAAGCAATTTTGAACTGGAAGGCCCTGCCAACGCCAATGAAAATGCCAGCAATATTGCCGGGGATATAGCCGTGGATTATTTATTGAGCAAGGACGGGCGCTATACATTAAGGACCTACCGCCGCAACCGGTACGAAGGCGTAGTGGAAGGGCAGGTAGTTGAATCAGGAATAAGCTTTCTTTTCACGCTTGACTTTGACAGCCTGAAACAATTGTTCAAAAAACCAACACCGGAACAAAAAAGACAGCGGGAAGAAGATAAGCGGGTGGAAAAAGAGCAGAAAGCAATAGAAAAAGAAAAAAATAAAAAAGCAAGCCTCTAATGCTGAAACGATCATCACATATTGTTCCTTACGAAAAAGGCTTTCTCTTTTTCGCCGGCATCCTTTTGTTCTTAACCGCCTGCAACAACACAAAGTATTTACCCAAAGGGCAAACCCTGTACGATGGCGCTTCTATAAAGTATGTGCAGGGCGACACCAACAGCAAAAGCACCAAAGCCGTATTAAAGGAAGAGCTGGAAGATATCATCCTGCCAAAGCCCAACAGCAAAATTTTAGGCATGAGGATAAAGCTCTGGTTTTATAATATTGCCGGAACACCTACCGGTAAAGGCCTCCGGTATTTTATTAAAAACAAATTGGGTGAGCCGCCGGTGTATACCAGCGCCGTTAATTTTGAAAAGAACAGGCAAATAATGGAGAACCGTTTGCAGAACAGAGGCTACTTTAATGCAGCAGTAAAATTTGATACCACTTCAAAAAAGCTTGAAACGAAAGCTACCTATACGGTAAAGCCTGCCCGGCAGTATATCATAGACACCGTGACATTTGTAACCGATTCAAGCGCCATTGGAAAAGCGATTGCAAGGATAAGCAGGCGGTCATTGCTGAGAAGGGGCAAGCCGTATGACCTTGACGTTATAAAAGAAGAACGGATAAGGATTGATACAAGGCTGAAGGAAAGAGGATTTTTTTATTTTAATGATAATTATCTTTTAATAAAAGCAGACAGCACTGTCGGCAACAGCAGGATCAACCTGTATGTGCACATTAAAAAAGTAACACCGGACGAAGCATTGACGCCTTACAGGATCGGCGATGTGGTGATTTACTCCAATTATAATTTACACACCGATACGGTTTTTTCCAAAGCGAAAGCCACGATTTATGACAGCGTATATATCGTGGACAGTGCCAAAAGGTTCAAGCCGGAAATGTTCAAATATATACTGCGGTTTCATCCCAATAATCTTTATAACAGGAAAGACCATAACCTCACACTCAACAGGCTGGTGAGCCTGGGCGTTTACAAATTTGTAAAAGTGCGCTTTGAAGAATCAGATACGGCGGATAAGAAGCTGAACGCTTTTTATTATCTTACACCGGCCAACCAGTATTCAGCAAGGGCGCAGATATCAGCCCTCACCAAATCAAATAACAGTAACGGAACCGACCTTACCCTTTCATTTAAAAATAACAGCACTTTCAGGAGTGCGGAGCAACTGACTCTTAGCTTTTTTGGCGGGCTGGAAACACAAATCGCAGGGCAGCAAAATGTTGCCACCACAAGGTTTGGGTCTGATATTGACCTGCTCATTCCGAGGATCATCGGGCCGGTGGCATTTGGCAGGAACAGCGATTTTGTTCCCCACACAAAAATTAATCTGGGATATGAATATTTCCGGCGTACCGATCAATACACTTTAAATTCATTTAAAACAAGCTTTGGATGGGTATGGAATACTTCCATTACCAAAGAGCACCAGCTGATACCGGTATCTGTTAATTATGTAAAGCCTTCTGCCATTACACCGCAGTTCCAGGTGGCGCTTGATACCAATATCACATTGGCAAGAAGTATTGAAAAGCAGTTTGTCATTGGTTCGGTTTATAATTTCAATTTTAATTCCCAGGGTAAGCCTAACCGTAAGCGGAACAATTTTTATTTCAATGCCAATGCAGATATTTCAGGCAATATGCTGGGTTTAATTACCGGCGCTGACGTGCGCAATGGAAAAGAGAAAAAGATATTCAATGCGCCTTTCTCCCAATACATAAGAGGTGAAGCTGAGTTCAGGCACTATCTTTCACTGGGGCGGTTTCGCAAGGAAAGGATCAACCAGCTGGTAAGCCGCATTATAGCGGGCGTTGGATATGGATACGGCAACAGCACTTCCATGCCTTTTATAAAAGAATTTTTTATCGGCGGCACCAACAGCATCAGGGCATACAGGGCAAGAAGCCTTGGCCCCGGCACTTTTTACGGCGGAAACCCTGCAGTTAAAAACAGTTATTTACCAGACCAGCCCGGTGATATAAAGCTTGAGATGAATACAGAATTAAGGTTCAAAATAATTTCTTTTTTACGGGGTGCTCTATTTGCAGATGCAGGAAATATTTTTACCATCAGGGCAGACAGCGCAAGGCCGGGATCAAAATTTTCTTCTGCATTTTTTAAACAGCTGGCAGTGGGTGGTGGTATCGGCATAAGGGCAGACATACAATTCATCGTTCTCCGTTTTGATGTGGCCATTCCTTTTCGTAAACCTTATTTGCCCAATGGCCCTGCATGGGTATTTAATCAAATTAATTTTGGTGACGCAGAATGGCGAAAGGAAAATATCATCTATAATATTGCAATTGGCTATCCTTTCTGAAAATATATTGTATGCGGTATCATTACCGGCTGAAGCAACAGACTGTTTAAATGCTTAATACAGATTCTCTATTTAAAGCATCGAATAATAAAATAATAACTGCACCAACTTTTCCTGCATCAAATATAAAGCACCCATACTAAAATATTGTCATTTAATACAACTTATAAATAAAAAGCCTATCTTAGCAATATTAAAACCAGGCCTTGCAAAAACTCTCTGTTTGACAAGGCAACCAAAACTATTTTTTTACACATGAGCTATCTGTAACCATTTAAAAATACAGGCTATATGCGTATATACAGGGTATTCTTCATTATTGCTGCTGCAATAATGCCAAATGAAATTTTTTGCCAGATTGATAGTGTTGCTGCTTCCGGAAAATTAAAGAAGCTGAGTTTGGAAGAGTTGATGAATATGGAAGTAACATCCGTTTCAAAACGGGCTGAAAAGTTATCAGAAACAGCTTCTGCCATACAGGTAATTACCAATGAAGATATCAGGCGCTCCGGCGCCACCAATGTTCCTGAAGCGCTGCGGCTTTGTCCAAACCTGCAGGTAGCGCAGATCAAGTCAAATGCATGGATCATCAGCGCCCGCGGCTTTAATGCCAGCTTTCCCAATAAATTGCTGGTATTGATTGACGGCCGCACCGTGTACACGCCGCTGTTTGCAGGAATATTCTGGGATGTACAGTCAGTATTGCTTGAAGACGTTGACCGCATTGAAGTGATCAGCGGGCCGGGCGGCACATTGTGGGGTGCCAATGCCGTTAATGGCGTAATTAATATCATTACCAAAAATGCGGCGCAGTCAAAAGGGCTGTATGTGTCTGCAGCAGCAGGATCTTTTTTGCAAAAATCGGCTGCAGTACGGTACGGCGGTGATTTTAAACCCGGCGTTTCATACCAGGTATTTGCCCAGCATAACAGTTACGATAACACTAAATCAAAAGACGGGAAAGATAACCCCGACAGCTCGCAATTAACGCAGGCGGGTTTCCGTATAGACTGGAACAGGTCACAGGCTAACAACTTCACCCTGTTAGGAAATTATTATTATGCTGAAGAAAAAACCATCCCGGAAAAATCACCGACAAACGGGCAAAATATTCTCGGGCGGTGGACACATAATTTTTCAGGAAAATCAGAGCTGACATTACAGGCTTATTTTGACCGTACCTGGCGAAAGGATATACCGAGCACCATCACTGATAAGCTGAACACTTTTGATATTGACCTGCAGCACCGCTTCATGGCCGGTAAGCGCCATGTAATTATCTGGGGCGGCGGCTACCGGCTGATGCAAAACGAAATGCAGAACGGCACTGTGATCATAGGTTTTTTACCACCGAAAAAAACAATGAGCCTTTTTGGCGGCTTTGTGCAGGATGATATTATGCTTGTGCCTGAAAAATTCAAGCTGACCATCGGCACAAAATTGCAGCACAATACTTTTTCAGGCTGGGAAGTGCAGCCAAACGTCCGTGCCACCTGGATGCCGGCTGATGACCACACGGTATGGGCTGCAGTGTCACGGGCAGTGCGTACACCCAGCCGCATTGATATGGATTATTTTATTCCCACCTATCCCCTTCCTGATTCAATAGCGCATGTTGCCGGCGGGCCTGATTTTGTTTCGGAAAAAGTTGTTGCTTATGAGCTGGGCTATCATGTAAAACCTTTTGCAAAAGCAGCGCTTTCACTGTCTTTATTTTACAACCGGTATGATGATCTCTATAGTGTGGAAGCCCTCCCGGGCACACTGGTATATCAAACGCAGAATGGCGGAAAAGGATATTCATACGGGATGGAATTTTCAGGAAATTACCAGGTATTTCCCGCATGGCGGTTGCGTGGCGGCTATACCTATTTTTATAAAAAGCTTGAAAACAAGCCGGGGCATACTGCTGATTATAGTGCATTGGGAATTGATCCCAAAAACCAATTCCTGCTGCAATCGCTTCTTGATCTGCCTGCACATTTCCAGCTGGATATCGTGGGGCGCTATGTTGATTCGCTTCCTGTAACGCTTTATACACCCGTCATCCCCAGCCATTTTACTGCCGATGCACGTATTGCATGGCAATATAAAACGCTGGAGATTTCATTTACCGGAAGAAATCTTCTGAAAGGCAAGCACCCGGAATTCGGCACTGCATATCTTTCCCCGAACTTTTATGCAAGAATTACATGCCGGTTTTAACGCTTATGTTCAGTTTACAAAACAAAAATTATCAATCATAACTATTCATTTATTAATGGCACGGGGTGACTTGAAAAGCTCCCTGTACAATCATTCATTACTTATGCTAAAACATTGTCATTTAACGCAACATACAAATAAAAAGCTTACCTTGTAAGACCAAAACGATGTCTTGCAAATACCCCTCTTATTTGCAGTAAGACAGGAATATTTTTAGTGTGGAGCTGCTGTATAAGCAAGTTATAATAAAGACTTGTATAAATATATACAGGCTGTTCTTCATGGTTGCGGTTGCAGCAGTAAATGCCAAATAAGATATTAACAGGATAACGAATATACTTCCTGCCTCGGAAAACTTAAAGCGATTAAGCCTTGAAGGATTAACCAGTGTTATTTCATTCAACCGGTGTTTCGATTATACTAACCATGTTATTAAATTAAAACGGGTGAAATTTTTTATAAAATATTTATCAGCCATAAGGCCCGCAATCCTGCTGTTACTACTGAACAGCCTGGCATTGCATGCACAAACACCTCCTTCCCGTGAATACCAGCTGAAATCCGCTTTCCTTTTCAACTTTATACAATTCGTGGAATGGCCCAGCACGTCTTTCACAGCAGACACAGAACCTTTTGTTATAGGTGTTCTGGGAGAAAATCCTTTCCAGTCATTTTTAGAAGAGCTGGTTAGCGGCGAAAAAGTAAACGGGCGGCCGGTAACTGTCCGTTATTTTAAAAATGCAGGGGAAGTAAAAACATGCCATATACTTTTTATTAACCAGGCAGAAATAAAAAAAATGGGCCGACTGGCAGAAGATTCAAAAACCAACAGCATTCTTACTGTAAGCGATGCACCTGGTTTCCTGGATTACGGGGGAATGATCAGGCTCTTTATAAAAGACAATAAAATCAAAATGCAGATCAACCCTGAAGCGTCAAAAGCTGCCGGCCTGGTTGTGAGCTCCAAACTGCTGCGGTTAGCAGAGATTTATAAATAAAGCAATGTAACGATGCTGTTTAAAGATATTCCCATACGAAAAAAATTATTGAGGGTAATCTTGCTTATCAACGGCATCATCCTGTTGGTAACCTGCCTTACATTCCTGGTTTATGAATTTTATGTATTCCGGAAGGCTACTACCGAAAAGCTGTCAACGATTGGAAAAATTATTTCTGTTAACAGCACTGCAGCGCTTGTTTTTGATGATCATGATGCAGGCAGGGAAATCCTTGCTTCCCTGAAAACCGAACCGCATATTGTTGCTGCCTGTCTATATAACAAAGAGGGAAATTTATTTGCCCGGTATCCTGATACGGCAGGTATCAAAAGCATTCCGGCTGCACCCGGCAAACAGGGCTATATTTTTACCGCGTCAAGCCTTGAAGGCTATGAATTGATCGTGCAGGATGGCAAACCGCTTGGTACGCTGTATTTAAAATCTGACCTGGGAACAATGTATGAACGTTTTCGCCTGTACATTATTATAGTGTCCCTGGTAGTGGTGGTGTCGTTGCTGCTGGTGTACCTGCTTTCAAGGATCCTGCAGCGGCAAATTACTTATCCTGTGCTTGCCCTGGCACAAACAGCAGAAGTGATCTCGAATGAAAAAAATTATTCCGTACGGGCCGTGAGGCACGGCAACGATGAAGTAGGCCGGCTTACCGGCGCTTTTAACGAAATGCTTGAACAGATAGAAGTACAAAATAATGAACTGAGCCAGTTTGCCCAAACCCTGGAGCAAAAAGTTCATGAACGCACCCTGCAATTTGAATCTGTGAACAAAGAACTGGAAGCATTTTCTTATTCTATTTCACATGACCTGCGGGCTCCTTTACGCGGCATTATCGGCTTTACGAGCCTGCTGGAAGAAAAGTATGGAAACAACCTGGATGATGAAGCAAAAAGGATCATCGGAATAATTAAGAATAATACTTTGAAGATGGGCAATCTTATTGATGACCTTCTTACTTTTTCAAGGATGGGGCGGCAGGACATAATAAAAAGCAATATACCGGTGAGTGACCTGGTAAAAGAAGTAATAAACAGCCTGGCAGGCAAAGACCCGAAAATATCCTGGAACATCCAGTCGCTGCCTGATTGTTACGGAGATATTAATGCCATACGCCAGGTATGGGTAAACCTGGTATCGAATGCCATAAAATATTCCGGGAAGGCTGAACATCCTGCGATCACAATAGGTTCATTCACCAATAAAGTACAGGTAGTTTTTTTTGTAAAGGATAATGGTTCAGGCTTTGACATGAAGTACCAGCATAAGCTATTTAAAGTCTTTCAGCGGCTGCACAGCGCAGATGAATTTGAAGGAACAGGAGTTGGGCTGGCCATCGTGGAAAAGATAATAGCAAAACATGGAGGAAGTGTATGGGCGGAGGCAGAGAAAAATAAAGGAGCCACTTTTTATTTTGGCCTGCCGAAGCAGTAGAAAAATATTTTATTAAATGTGACAGTTAAAATTCAACCATAAAAACCTACACATTATGAACCACAACTTAGTTGACATCTTACTGGTGGAAGACAACCTGTATGATGCAGAATTGACCATTCATGAGCTGAAAAAGCATAACATGGGAAACAATGTCTTTCATGTTATTGACGGCGAAGAAGCGCTTGAATTCATTTTTGCCACAGGCAAGTATGAAGGTAAAAGGGAAGTAGGGAACTCTCCCAAATTAATACTCCTTGATATTAAAATGCCCAAAGTAGACGGCATTGAAGTGCTGAAAGCAATAAAATCTGATGACCGTATAAAGGCAACGCCCGTGGTAATGCTTACTTCATCCAAGGAAGACCCGGATATAAAGCAATGCTATGGGCTTGGCGCCAACAGTTATATAGTGAAACCGGTGAATTTTGATGGCTTTGCACAGGCCATAATGAACCTGGGGTTCTACTGGCTGCTGCTGAACCACCCGGTAAAATAGGATTGACATGCAGAAGGAATTTTTAAAGATATTAATGCTTGAAGACAGCACGGCGGATGCCGAGCTTATACAGCAATTCCTGCTAAGGGAAAAGCCGGCCTGCGTCTTCAAACTTGTAATGACCAGGGATGGATTCCTGGAAGGGCTTGATCAATTTAAGCCCGATCTTATTCTTTCAGACAATACGTTACCGCAATTCAGTGCCACAGAAGCATTAGAGTTATTTCATGAACGCATGCTGGATATTCCTTTTATTCTTGTGACAGGCACGGTTTCAGAAGAATTCGCAGTAACCATTATTAAGCTGGGCGCAGACGATTATATTTTAAAAGACCGGCTGGTGCGGTTGCCTGCGGCTATCAATGCTGCATTGCAAAAGAAAAAAGCAGAAGCCGCAATAAAGCACAGCGAAGAAATGAAACGGCTGATCATGAACTCTGCCCTGGATGCAGTGGTATGCCTCGACATGAAAGGCTTTATTACCGTCTGGAATTTCCGGGCAGAGCAATTGTTTGGATGGAAAGAAGAAGAAACGCTGGGAAAAGAGCTGGCAGAAATCGTTATTCCCGAACAGTACAGGGAAATGTACACAAAAGGGTTCGGCCAGTACCTTGAAACAGGCAGCCATCCTGTTTTAAACAGGGTAACGGAGATGACCGCGTTAAAGCGCAATGGCGCAGAGTTTCCTGTAGAAGCAGTGATAGTGCCCGTGCAACAGGCGCCGGGTGGTTTTTTCTGCGCCTTTATCCGGGACATAACCGAACGGAAAAAAAATGAAGAGAGCCTGCGGTTGATGGAGAAAGAAATATCAGACCAGAAAATACAGGAGCAAAAGAAAATATCAAGGGCCATTATACAGGCCCAGGAAGCGGAGAAAAACCGCATTGGCCTGGAGCTGCATGATAATATAAGCCAGATGCTGGCCGGCACAAAAATGTTCCTGAGCCATGCAGCCAAAGAAAATGAAGCAATGAGGGCAACGCTTAAATACCCGATAGAACTAATAGACAATTTGTTTGAAGAAGTACGTTTATTAAGCCATAAGCAGGTGACCCCGCTAAAAAATATCAACCTGGAGGAGCAGGTCTGGAAGCTGCTCAAAAACCTCACCCAGGTGTCAACACTGAAGCTGAATTTTAGCTATACTGTATCAAATGAGCTGCTTTCCGATGATCTTAAACTGAATATTTACCGGCTGATACAGGAACAAACGAACAATATTTTGAAACATGCCGGTGCAGCCAATGCATACATCTCTATTAAAACAGAAGGAAAGAACATCCATATAGTGCTGGCAGATGATGGCAAAGGGTTTACAACGGGCACAAAAAGGGAAGGTATTGGTATTTCAAATATGATGAACAGGGTAGAATCTTTTAACGGCCAGATGGAGATACTAAGCAGCCCCGGCAACGGGTGTGTGCTGAACGTTACTATACCCATCAGCATATAATAATTTAAAACGCCGGGGCAGTCGACCGGGGAAATATATTGTAATAACAAAAAGTATTTGACTATTTATGAGAATATCAAAAATTATAATAGCCGATGACCATGAGCTGATCCGCATGGGATTGACAAAAATATTGAAAGATGAATTCCCCCTGGCGGAGATCAACCAGGTTGCAGACGGCGCATCTTTGGTAAAGGAAGTAACTTTTAAAGATTACGACCTGGTTATTTCAGACCTGGATATGCCTGATAAAAGCGGCCTGGAAGCGCTGGAAGATATTAAAAGGATTAAGCCGGATATCCCGGTTTTGATCCTGAGTGTTTATCCTGAGGATCTTTATGCCATCAGGGTGTTAAAAGCAGGTGCATCAGGATATTTGAGCAAGAACCTGGCGCAGGAAGAGCTCATTAACGCCATACGCCGTATCAGTACAGGCAAAAAATACATTACGCAGGAAATAATTGAAAAATTGGTTGACGTAAAATTTGATAAAAAGCCCCATGAGCTGCTTTCAAACAGGGAATTTGAAATTTTCAAGCTCCTTGCAATGGGCAAAACAACAGGCGAAATAGCCAATGCCATTTCATCAGCGCCGTCAACCGTCAGCACCGTCCGCTCCAGGATACTGGAAAAATTGCAATGCAGCAGCAATTCCGAGCTTACGCGGTATGCCATTGCACAGCACCTTATCAACGACCTGAAAGTATGGTAATGCAGGTTTGCATTTAATCACCCACGCCAATAAAAAAAGCAGGAAAAAAAATCTGCCCCGTACCCGTTTGTCCGGTTGCTATCCGGCACTTTTTTACCCTGTTGCCGCCCTTGTAAATGCCTGTTGCTCAATAGGTAAAACCCTGCTGTAGAAGCCCTTCTTCCGCTTGTAGTTTTTCTACTACAACCAGCGAGAACAATCTCTATTTATTACTAAATGATTACTACAATATGTCCTTTGCCGGTTTGCTTCCTTTGTATGGTAATTAATCAATGATTGTCGCCGTCCATGAGAAAAAAATGATGCCGGCAGTCTTGTGAAAATAAGAATCCAATAAAACCAAACACCTCTGTAAACACAAACGGTAAAAACAGTGCTTTTTCCGGAGCCATAAATGCCGGATTTTTAATTCGAACGGATAAAGCACAAGCTGCCAGTTTCTACTGGCAGCTAAAAAATACCGGTTGGGCTAAAGGGGATAAAAAACAAAAACCATGAAACCTGCCAGTATTCTATTTAGTTTATACTGTCTTATCCTTATCCACGGAAAATGTGAAGGACAGCTTTCAGCCGGCTTTGCAGCCAATATCAGGAATGGATGCTCGCCGATAGTAGTAAATTTTTCAGACCAGTCCACAGGAAGCCCTTCTGAATGGCGGTGGGACCTTGGCAACGGCACTATTTCTACTCTTCAAAACCCTTCGGCCACTTATTTCTATCCCGGGTTTTATACAGTAAAATTATGGATCCGGTCAGGCAACAGGGCCGATTCTTTTACAAGAACCAACTATATCCAGGTTTTTAATTCACCTTCTGTTGATTTTGGTTCAAACACCAGCAACGGATGCAATCCTTTAGTGGTAAATTTTAATGACCGGTCAACTGCAAGCGAAGGAAATATTATTGCAAGGCAATGGGATTTTGGCGATGGCATTTTATCTGACCAGCCAAACCCGCAGCATACCTATACTTCCCCGGGCAATTTTAACGTAACGCTGAAAGTAACCAGCAGCAACGGGTGTACCGGTACGCTCAGGAGATCTTCTTATATTATCAACAATGGCGTAATAGCAGCTTTTAATAACCGGAGCGCCGGCGGCTGCACGCCTAATAAAATCTTTTTTCAAAGCGAATCTGCGGGCAAAGGAAATTTAGTTTATCAGTGGAATTTTGGTGACGGCACTTCCTCTGCCGAAATAAACCCTGTTCACAGCTATACAAACGGTGGTGAATACATAGTGAAGCTTGTTGTCCGTAATGAATTCGGGTGCAGTGATTCAATAAGCAGCAATATAACTGTTTCCCCGCAGGTAATTGCTGCTTTTACCGCCGATAACACCATTAACTGTAAAGCTCCCGCCACGGTTAATTTTACCAAACAAACCACAGGTGCAGATTCTTATTCCTGGGACTTTGGTGACAATACTTCTTCCACCTCTCCCAATCCTTCTCATGTTTATAAAGATACCGGTGTGTACGCTGTGAGATTGATAGTAAAAAATACCGGGGGTTGCACCGATTCTTTACGTATTTCCGGCTATATCAAAGTACAAAAGTCGTATGTAAAGCTGATGGATCTTCCGGACAGCGGCTGCATCCCTTTTACAAAACACTTTACTGCAAATGCTTATTCCCCCGACGGTATTGCCAGCTATACCTGGAGGATGGGAGACGGCATTTTACTTTCAGGGCGGACGCCGGTTTATACTTTCAATACTGCCGGCAGCTATAATTTATCCCTTGTTACCATTACAAACAATGGCTGTAAAGACACTACAAAAGTTTCCAATGCCATAAAAGCAGGCCACAAACCTACGGCACGTTTTTCTGCAGATATAAGAAACAGCTGCGCCAGCACCCTTATAAGCTTTACGGACGAGAGCATAGGAAATATTACTTCCTGGCAATGGGATTTTGGTGACATGTCTTCTGCAAAAGAAAAAAATCCAACGCATGTTTATAAGGACACCGGGTGGTTAACAGTGCAGTTAGTCGTAAGCGAAGGGGGCTGTATTGATAGTGCCATTTATGAGGCCTACGTGTACACCAAACCGGCAGTGGCAATTTATAAAATGGATATGGATTGCAGTGAACCATACAAAAGAGCATTTACTAATTTATCCCTGGGGGCTGACCGCTGGCTATGGGATTTCGGTGACGGCACTACTTCAACTGAGCTTTCTCCTGTCCATATCTTTCCGGCACGGGGTGAGTTTTCAGTTTCATTGCAGGTATGGAATGATTCTACCGGATGTACTTATATTAAAAGTAAAACAATTAAAATATCGGAAGTGTCGCCGGACTTTTTTGCAGATGATACTATCGTATGTAAAGGGAGGAATGTAACTTTTAATGCTTCTTCCGATCCTGATATTGTAAAATACTCCTGGGATTTTGGAGATGGAAGTTATCTTGATAAAACCAGCACCCCAACAGCACATGCCTATAAATCGCCGGGCGTTTATTCAGTTAAGCTGACAGTGAAAGATGCGCTTGGATGCATAAGCTCCCGTACCAGGAGTAACTATATTATTGCAAAAGGCCCAAAAGCAAAATTCGGCGTATCCGCTTCCAACGTATGCCTCAATACACCTGTAAGTTTTATTGACAGCTCAACGGCAAACAGTGCAGAGCCGGTAATAAAATGGGAATGGAATTATGGTGATGGCACCCGTGATACGCTTTTTGCATCTCCTTTCTCCCATGCCTATGCAGCCGCCGGCTCATATAATCCTACCGTTAAAATAACAGACAGGTCAGGATGTACTGATACTTTCAGGTTGGCAAAACCGGTGCTGGCAGGAAAAATAGTTTCGTCTTTTTCCATTTCCGACAGCATAACCTGCCCGGGCAGCAACCTTAACTTTAGCTGCCCCTATAATACACCCGGTGTTACATACAGGTGGGATTTTGGTGACAGGGGAACATCATCAGTTCAATCACCCGTTCACTCTTACAGCAATGAAGGTGTTTATACAGTAAAGCTGTGCATCAGCAAGGTAAACAGCTGTTCAGATTCAACTATTATTGTAAATGCAGTGAGGGTACAACGGCCAAAAGCCAACTTTGCCATTTCTGATTCTTTCAGCACCTGTCCGCCGTTGCTCGTGCGGTTTACAGGCAGCTCTTCCAATGCAGCCAGTGAATACTGGAACTTTGGTGACAGCACTTATACCAATACAGAAGATCCTTCGCACTATTATACCTATCCCGGGGAATATAAAGCTACGGTGTATGCAAAAGGGCATGGCTCCTGCGTTGATACAATGCAAAAAACAATAATTATTAAAGGCCCCAAAGGAAATATTACCAGCGACAGGCGCCTCAGCTGCAAGCCTTATGAATATAATTTTGTTGCCCATACTGAAAATACGGTTTACTATGTGTGGGATTTTGATGACGGTGTAACTCAAAACGGCAATGACACCCTGATCAGGTACACTTACAGGGATTCAGGAAATTTTGTTCCCAAAATAATCCTTGAAGATGCTGATGGCTGCAAAGTGCCGGTTCCTTTCAGGGATACGCTGGTAAATATATTTACCAACCCATCCTTTACTTTTGCTGACAGTGTTGCCTGCGGTAATGAAAACATTGGCTTTGTCAATTCATCAACCACCAATGATGCCGCTGCAAATTTTTACTGGAATTTTGGAGACAATACCCGTTCAACTGAAAAAAATGCCAGCCACAGCTATTCTTCACCCGGTGTTTATTATCCTTCGCTGAAAATGGTAACAGCCAGCGGGTGCAGCAATATATTTTATTCTGCTGCCCCGGTAAAAGTATCGCCTTCACCTTCTATCAGCATGGTTACTAACGGCAACGGCTGTGCGCCCCTTAATGCTTTATTTAATGCATCAAGTACAGATGCGGATGCTTCCTTGCTGAAATGGAAGTGGGACATGGGCAATGGCAATACATCTGTTCTGCAAAATCCATTGCCTGAGGTATACCAAACACCGGGCACTTATACAATAAACCTTTCTGCAGTAAACAGTGTGGGGTGCAGCAGCACAGTGCGGCGTTCAATACAGGTGTACGCTGTTCCTCAAACAAGCATCAACGGGAATTCTGCTGTATGCAGGGGAAACAACCTTGAGCTTTATGCAGCAGGCGCACAAAAATACACCTGGTCGTCTTCAGAAAATTTACATTGCGATACCTGTGTTTCCATCACGGTGCAGCCGCTCACCAACACAAGGTATATACTCAAAGGCATTTCTGCGCATGGTTGCGAACGTAAGGACACCCTGAATGTAAATGTGTACCAGCCGGTACAATTGCAGTACAGGACATCGGCCAATATTTGCGCCGGTCAAAGCACCAGCCTTGAGGTGAACGGCGCCAGCCAGTACAGGTGGTCACCTGCCCGTGGCTTAAGTGATGCTGTTTCTCCCAATCCCGTTGCCAGCCCGGACACAACAACAAACTATACTGTGATTGGATCTGATATGCACGGGTGCTTCAAAGATACCGGCCATATAAAAGTGACCGTACACAAATATCCTACAGTGAAAGCGTGTGAAGATAAAACCATTGCTGCCGGCACGCCTGTACTGCTGAATGCGACTTATTCAAGTGATGTTACCCAGGTGTATTGGTCTCCCACCGATAATGTATCCCGTTATAATCCCGGTTCATTTATTGTGAAGCCAACTGAAAATACTGAGTACACTGTTAATGTTAAAAACAGTGGTGGCTGCACAGCTTCCGATAAAGTGACCGTGTTTGTTACGTGCAACCAAAAAAATGTATTCATGCCCAATTTATTCTCACCAAATAATGACGGGGTAAATGATGTATTTTATCCAAGGGGCACCGGCCTGCTCAAAGTAAAAACGCTCCGTATTTTCAACCGCTGGGGTGAAATCGTATTTGAAAAGAAAGGCTTTACTGCCAACGATCCATCGGCAGGATGGGACGGCACTTATAAAGGCTCCAGGCTGTTATCGGATGTATTTGTGTACGTGATGGATTTGGTTTGCGATAACAACAGTGTTTTGTCTTTTAAGGGAAATGTATCGCTGGTGCTGTAGAAACTATTCTAATCTAAATAATAAAAAAGGCCTGTAAATTACAGGCCTTTTTTTATTGGTGATCTGGCTGGGCTAATCAACCAGTATATAAAGCGTTGAGTTACCTATCAAATGCCAAAAACAAAATTTTGCTAACCTATGGCTAACCCAGCATTTCTTACGATATAAATAAAGAACTTTAGTGCCTTATAAAAGTAAGAAATTATTGCCATTTTGTACTGCTTTAGTATCCATTATTTTTTTCAAAACGCCTTAGTTTATCATCTATGCATGAAGAATATATCCCTTTACTCTCGCCGGATAAAAAGGACCGGTTTATCAATTCATGCACCTGCTCCTTATTTGCACTGAACTGATCAATAATTCTGCCTGCCCTCTTTTCGAGTATGCCTAACCGTTTGGCGAGCTCCATAAAATTTGCATGACCATAATGACCATAAGACCGGTAATATTCTGACTCCACATCACTCTTATACAGCTCCAATGCAGTATCTGACTCATGTGGGGTATGGATAACTGTACTCATAAGATCATACGCAGGGCTTAACTGGTATTCCCCGGAATCGTTACGAATGAGAGAAAAATTTTTTAGATGAGCATCTCCATTTGAAAAGACATAGTTGAAAACTATAAGCTGAAAAAATTTTTCGAGGGCAGGCACTGCAGCTGCAACAAACCGTTTTATTAACAGCCCTATCTCTTCATAACTGCCATCGTATTTAAAAGTATCCCCGTGCGTATGTTTTGTCCTGTTTGCCAGTTGAGCAAAATCTTCCTGCATATATTTGCTGCCGCCAGGCTTTACATCAAAACGCCTGGTAAGGTAGGCGGGCTGCCCATCTTTAAATCGTATGAGTGCATTAGCAGCTGTGTTTATTTTAAAAACCTGTTCCGCTATTTGCATGGTAAGATGTTCATTCTCCGGCACCTCATCAATACGGATCAATTGCTTTGCCGGAGGAACTGGTTTTAAAATATACTGGCCATTTTTATCATCCAGTTTTAGCCGGCCATCTTCTAAACGGAGAGAATATTTAAGCTGTACACCTGAGATTGACAGCCGCTTTGTATGTTCCTGGAACGCTGCAAGGTTCTCATCTTTAGGAGCATCAAATGATAACACAGCAGGCACTTTTGCTTTATCAAACAATTTCTTCCTGCAGCTCAAGCAGTATCCTTCTTTTACTTCACTATAGCAACCCAAACAAATCATCGTTTTCCGGTTTAACAGTTATAGAACCAATGGTATCATTACGGCCTGTTAATAACAACCTGGTGAAATCATCGTTATCATCAATTTTGTACAAGCGGCATTGAATGTCTTTATTGATACCTTCAGACAGCAGCCCATAAAAGAATGGGAACAGGGTTGCTGACTTATATTCCTTTTGCGTTTTAGGCAGGGTTAAGCTAATTGGCGGAGTCTGCCTGTCTGTTAAATACGCATCATCATATTGAAAAAGATAACCGCCACCGCTTTCTTTTTCGATGGTTCCTGCCAACACGCCATTATTATAAACAAGCCCTTTCATTCAGTGACCTTTTTGATATCAACAGATAATTCCAGCCCCAACACCTCCAGTAGTTTATTCAAAGTATCCAGTGAAGGATTACCTTTTCCGCTTTCAATGAGATAAATTGTTTTGGAGGTAATACCTGTCATTTCAGAAAGATCTTCCTGCTTAATGGACAGTAAATCTCTCCGTTCCTGTATTAGTTTACCAATTTCTATCTTATTCATCAGAAATAAATTACCGGTTTTTAGTAAAAATATGTCTTTATCACTAAAATAGTATAAAATCAGTAATATATTTCCTAATAATTGTATAAAATGCTATTTTAAGTTAAATATTGCTGTAAATCAGAACTATATTACTGGTTTCAATCCATAATACCTAAATGAGTATGCTCTATCTTATGCCTTATCCGGGCTGCTGATATACTTCAAACCGTACTATGCCTGTGCCAATACTAAATTTTGCCAGCTGGCGTGCAGCAACAATATTTTCGAAAAGTTTTTTGCTGGTATGCGGGATTTTTACCCAAATGAAATTACTGAACTGGCGGGCGCCTGAACTGTATCAACCAGACAGATAAGCCATCTCTAGCCCTTCATCGCTAAGCGACTCATTTGGCGAATCAGCAGGTTCGTTATAAGTCAAGGCTAAAAAGAAGAATATCATTGCTGATTATCGTTGCCCAAGCCTTGTTATATATAAACCACCCACATATTCTTGATCAGGATATAAGCGATAGTCAATTCCGTTTATATCCTTGTGTTCTAAATAGCCGGGAAGATATGCCAGCCCGTTCTTTTCTTCTCGCTTTTTACCTCGTTAATAGAAAATTGAAAACATCATTGGAAGATAATTGAAATCCTTCAAAAGTATGTATACGGCCGTCAACCAAAGAATATTTCCAGGTTACCGGAACTTCAATTTCAAAAATGGCATGTCGTCAATAAAGCGCTTTGTTTGCATTGTTACCGATTTGGAAATTGTCTCACTGTAAAATTCAAATCCTTATCACAATATCCATATTCTAACATATGGGGGCAAGCAGAAAGGTCGTTGTAAATCGGCCTTGAGAAAACAAAGGTTCCTGGATTAGATGCTACAAATCTTTCCATTGCCCGATAAGGTTTACCCTCAATACCCCAACCCCGGTTTATATCCCTGCGCTGAGGAAATAAATTGAGATCCACGGGACCTCCAAATCCATGCGCTATATAATGACCTTTGTCATAATAAGAACCATATGCTGCATATATTACTGATGCTGGTCCCAGCCAGGAACGCATTCTTTTTCTATTGTCTAAGGCACCATCTATGCCTGAAATTCCAAAGGCTGCGACTGTTCTGCTTTCAAGAATTTCTCTTTTATCGTTTTCTCTATCTGTATGTCGCAGTTGATTTCCATCATCCAAAATAAATGCAAAGCCCTGAAAATTTTGAAGTGTAAGAACACCACATGCTTCAGCCATGTTTTCATAAGCATACATCCATTCCCGGGCAATTACTTCAAAGAAAAAATTATGAAGGTCCCGGATGGATTTAATATTACCTCCTTCAATTAAGCTTTGGTAATCGTACATTGAACTAAATTGTATTAATAAATTCTATGTTCAGCCAATGTACTACATTTTTAGTTACCTACCTTTGAAACTATAGTAAACTTAGTTTCAAATTTACTCCTGAATTGCTCCATATCATTACACACTTTCTCATCAACTTTGGCGTAAATCTGCGTTGTTTGAATTTTGTATGACCTATCATTTTATTAACCTCAGGAGTTGACCAGGTTTGAGCAATTTTTTGGCTTTTACGTATAAAAAAAGCGTCCAGTGATGTACTCTGAACGCTTTTTTCTAGTTTGGATTGCTCCTCGTGATCTGGCTGGGACTCGAACCCAGGACCCATACATTAAAAGTGTATTGCTCTACCAACTGAGCTACCAAATCTCCTTTCCGCTTTCTAAAAACGGGCACAAAATACCCTGTTTTTAAAATGGGAGTGCAAAAATAGGCGAAAAACGTTTCCGCTCCAAAGTTTTTAAAAAACTTTTTGCCCCGTGCTGAATTATTATTTCACTCATGTTTGCAACAGCTTGCGTAAGTAACTTATTTTTGTAATTATTATCACTATGAGCAGTTTTTTTAAAGATAAGGTAGTGGCCATTACGGGCGGCAGCGAAGGCATTGGCAAAGCGCTGATAGATGCTTTGATGCCTCTGGGGGCCAAAATAGCCACCTGCGGGCGCAACCAGGATAAACTCTACGACCTGCAGGTGCAGTATTCCAACCACCTGCTGCATACCGTGGTGGCAGATATCAGCAGGCTGCCCGATTGTGAAAATTTTATCCATTCCACTCTTAAAACTTTTGGACGTATTGACATTTTGATAAACAATGCCGGTATCTCCATGAGGGCGCTGGTAAAAGATGCCGAGATTGATGTGATAAAAAAAATAATGGAAGTAAATTTTTTCGGCACGGTGTACTGTACCAAGCTGGCGCTTGATTCCATTATACAAAACAAAGGCACTGTTGCAGGCATTTCATCTGTGGCCGGCTACCGTGGCCTGCCCGGGAGAAGCGGCTATTCCGCTTCAAAATTTGCAGTGAACGGCTGGCTGGAGGCGCTGAGAACCGAGCTGGCCGACAGCGGTGTAAACGTAATGTGGGTAAGCCCGGGCTTTACGGCGAGCAATATCCGCAATGCAGCGCTGAACAACGAAGGAAAAGTGCAGGGCGAAAGCCCCATGAATGAAAATGCCATGATGCGTGCGGATGTATGCGCAATGCATATCCTGAAAGCGATTGAAAAAAGAAAACGTACGCTGGTGCTCACCTTCCAGGGAAAACAGGCTGTGTTCCTGAACAGGTTTTTCCCATCCTTTGCAGACAAAATGGTAAAAAAATTCTATTTCAAGAACGGCGATCTTGTCAAGTAACACCTAACCATTATTATCAAAACAATTACGCACCAGCTAATGCCCTTGCTAACGCTTACATCTGATATCGGAGAAAAAGATTTCCTTGTTGGCGGCATTAAGGGGCAGCTATTGCAGGTAAACAGCCGGTTTTCCATTGTTGACATCACACACCGTTTATCACCATTCAATTATCCGCAGGCTGCCTATGTGTGCAGGAATGCTATAAGAAATTTCCCGCCCGGCACCATGCACCTGGTGATGATAAATTTATTTGACGATAAGCCCGATCATTTATTGCTGGCGCAGCATGAGGGGCATTATATCGGCTGCGCCGACAATGGCCTGCTCACCATGATACTGGAAGAGCTGCCGCAAAAAGTGGTGGCGCTGCCACTGGACAAAACCATACAAAAAAGCACCCTGTACTGCACCGGTGTTTTTGCAAAGGCCTTCAGCGAAATACAGGCAGGAAAAACGCTGGAAGAGATTGGCGATGCCTCTGTTTCTATCAATGTAAAAAATGCCCTGCGGCCAACGCTTGGCAATAATTACATAGAAGGCCAGATAATTTTCATTGACAATTTTGAAAATGTGATTGTCAACATCACCAAGGAAGATTTTGAAGCACAGCGCCGCGGAAGAAGCTTTAAAATCGTGTTTAAACGGGACGAGGTGATTGACCGCATAAGCGATACATATGCCGATGTGCCGGAAGGTGAAAAGCTGGCCCTGTTCAATGCTGCTTCCTATTTGGAAATTGCCATCAATAAAGGCAATGCTGCAGGGCTTTTCGGGCTGCAGGGCTTTTCGGAAAAACAGGTACAATACGTGAATACCCGCCTGGTATATCAAACTATAAAAGTTTTTTTTGAATAATCTTCATTGTAAAGCCTTCCCGGGTTTAATATTGTTGTATGGCTGAATTGTTGGGAAGGTTATACCAGAATACCCAGCAACAGCTTAACCATTTATCAAATTAAACTATTTCCGTTGCCTTTCATAAAAAAACGATTCTCCCTCCCAACAGTTATTATAATTTTGCTGCAAAACCATTTGTATGAAAAGAATATTCCCCATCATTGCAATCATCGCTTCATTGCTGGCATATAACGCCGGTGCACAGGTAAAAATGCCTGCCCCCTCCCCAACGCAAACCATTAAACAGGATTTTGGCATGGGAAGCATTGAACTTAGTTACTCAAGGCCCGGCGCCAAAGGAAGAAAAATTTTCGGCGACCTTGTGCCGGATAATAAACTGTGGCGCACCGGCGCCAATGCTGCTACCAGGATCAGCTTTACCGATCCCGTTGAAATAGGTGGTGTAAAAGTTGATTCCGGCACTTATGTACTGTACACTATACCCGGCGAGGTAAGCTGGGAGATTATCCTGAACAAAGGCCTCAAAAACTGGGGCATTGACGGGTATAAGGAAAGTGAAGACGCAGCGAGGTTTAAAGTAGCTCCTGCTAAAGCAAAGAGCACAGTGGAAACATTTACCATGCAGTTTGCCAACATAAAACCTGAAAGCTGCGACCTGCAGATCAGCTGGGAAAATACTGTTGTCAATATTCCCATCGTGGAGAATATAAAAGAAAGCCTGAAAAAACAAATAGATGCCGCTTTGCAAACGGATAAAAAACCCTACTGGCAGGCAGCCCAATTTTATAACGAATACGATAAAAATTTACCCAAAGCTTTAGAGTATGTGAATAAAGCGGTTGAAGAAAACCCAAAGGCATTTTATATGTATTTGTACAAGGCAAAGATCCAGAAAGAAATGGGCGACAATGCAGGTGCACTGGCAAGCTCCAATACTTCTCTTACGCTGGCAAAAGAAGCCAATAACAATGATTATGTAAAAATGAACCTCGACCTGCAAAAGCAATTGAAGCAGGAGTAAAGTTTTTTGACACAATTGATGAAAGCGGTTTATTTGAATAAACCGCTTTTGTTTTTGGGCACTATCCTTGTTCAACCATTCCAGGAATAAAATAAACTTTCGTTATTTTCAATATTTTTTGAAAAAATTGTATATTTGTGGTGTCAAAAATCATCGCAATGAAACTCATTATACTCGGTGCCGGTTTTGGCGGGCTGCGGCTGGCAAGAAAACTGAATAACCGCCCCGGCTTTGACATTACTTTAATAGACCGTTTCAATTATCACCAGTTCCAGCCATTGTTTTACCAGGTGGCTACAGCGGGGCTGGATGCCAGCAATATTTCCTTCCCGCTAAGAAAAGTGTTCCAGGAAAGCCGTAACGTAAAGATCCGGTTGGCGGAAGTAAAGGAAATTAAACCGCCAGAGAAAAAAGTTATAACCGATATCGGAACGTTTGATTATGATGCGCTGGTAATTGCAACCGGTGCCGGCACTAATTTTTTCGGGAATTCCCATTTGCAGGAGCATGCCTTCCCGATGAAAAGCACCGTGGAAGCATTACAGCTGCGTAATCATTTATTGAACAATTTTGAAGAAGCTGTTTCCGTCCATAATGAAGATGAATTGCAGGCACGGATGAATATTGTGGTGGTGGGCGGCGGCCCCACCGGTGTGGAGTTGAGCGGTGCCATCGCTGATATGAGAAAGCACCAGCTGCCAAAGGATTATCCTGAGCTGGATTTCAGCAAAATGAAAATTTATTTGCTGGAAGGAACCGGCAAAACGCTGGGCGTGATGAGCGAAAAATCCAGCGCTGATTCAAGAAGATACCTGGAGCAGTTAGGCGTTACCGTTATGACCAATACTTTGATGAAGGATTATGACGGCCGGACCATCACCCTGCAGGATGGAAAAACTATCAGCAGCAAATTAGTGATATGGGCAGCCGGTATTAAAGGCAATGTGCCGGAGGGCATCAGCAGGGAGCTGGTTGCAAGGGGCAACAGGATAAAAGTTGACAGGCAATGTAAAGTAATTGACCTGGCAGGTATTTATGCGCTGGGCGATGTGGCTTACATGGAAGAGCCTGCCTGGCCCAATGGCCATCCGCAGCTGGCGCCGGTAGCCATGCAGCAGGCAGATATGCTGGCCAAAAACCTGCAGCGCATAGAAATGAAAAGCAATGAAGACACACTGGAAGCATTTGAATACAATGACAAGGGCAGCATGGCTACCGTGGGCCGCAACCTTGCTGTGGTGGATATTCCCAAACCCAGGCTGCATTTCCGTGGCTTTTTTGCATGGATGATATGGATGGGGCTTCACCTGATGCTGATACTGGGAGTAAAGAACCGCTTTTTTGTTTTCTGTAACTGGCTGTACAATTACTTTACTTATGATCAAAACCTGCGGCTTATCTTCAGGCAGTTTTACCGGGAAAAATTACCGGCGAAATAGCTACTGCTTTTCAAATACCCAATAGCCCCACGCTTCAATTTGAAGCTGTCTTTGGTCACTCAAATTGACAGTTTCCCCGGAAAAAACATTTTTGTAATGGCCTGAAACTTTTTCATCGTAAATAACAAAATCAATTTGCCTGTCACTCAGATTTAACAGCACAAGCACTTCATCCTTCCCGTTTTTCCTGCAATAGCTCAGCACAGCATTCTCTGCATTAGTATGAAGGATATAAGTGGTTACGGCAGCATCGCCGCCTCTTAGCGCAATGTTATCTTTTCTAAGCTGCAGCAATGTTTTGTAAAAATCATGCAGCAGGTATTGCCCGTTCCACTCTATCGTATCTTTTTCAAAAAATGCCAGCCGTTTGTGGTTAGGCATTTCCTGGCCGCTGTAAATTAAGGGCATGCCGTTCCAGGTGCAACTGAATACCGCCAGGGCTTTGGCTGCATCACCATATTTTTCATACTCTGTTCCATTCCATGAATTTTCATCATGGTTGCTGCTGTACCACAATACCTGCCCATCGCTGCCTGCTGCATCGTTGTATTGCAGCAACAAGGTTTGCGATG